>NZ_JBEPSD010000004.1 GCF_040548735.1 Rhodanobacter soli
AACAATGGGTTCCGGGATTACAAGTCGGAGCTGGGGCGGTATCTGGAGAGTGATCCGATCGGACTTGGTGGTGGTATCAATACCTATGCCTATGTCGGTGGTAACCCATTGATCCGCGTTGATCCGTATGGGCTATGGACATTGCAGCTAGGCTTCTCACTTCAATATAGCCTAACTATTCCAGGCACAAGCCTAGGTGTTTCAGGAATGGTGGGCATAGGAGCTGCATTTGATACCAAAGGTGAAATCGCGGCTTATGTCTACGTTCCTAGTGGGCCAGGAGGCAGTATTGGCACAAGTGGGGGATCTGCAGGTGTTCAAGTTGAGGTCTCAAATGCTGACACCGTGAATGATCTTGCCGGTCCGTTTACTAATTTGGCCGCTTCTGGTGGCGAAGGCGCTGGAGGAAGCCTTGATGAGTTTTGGGGGAAAGATCACACTGGATGTAAAGACGTAACTGGTGTGGGTGTAACCCTTGGTGGTGGTGTAGGCGCAAATGCATTTATGGGTCCAACTACAACAACTTTGGGATCGGTAGGGCATTTATGGTAACCACCAGTAAAGTATTGACAGCCATTAAATGGCTTCTAGTGTCCGTATGGGCAATAACTGGGTATTCGCGTATACACTATTACGGTGTTTTTACGAGTAATGGGAGCAATAAGGCAACTCTGACAAACCCGATTGAAATTAACGATCACGGGTCATTGGTCTACGTTACCTTGCATCAAGATCACATTTTAACTTATTTAATTTATATTTCTGTGTCTAGTTTTATTATTGCCGTAATAATCGATTTATATCAGCGCAAACGTTTCTCAGGCCGAGAAGATCACTGACTTCATCGCAATAGAACTGAATGCTTGGTACCTTTTAGAGATCCAGCTAAATCCTGTAATATTGAATTAGATGGCAATCGGTTGACGGCCAACTTGAATCATGCAGAAGTTCAACAATAAAAGTCCGAGTTGATTGGTGTTACCAAAGGAAACGTGCCCGCAAGCATGCAAGGGGGCTTGGTATTTGATGCATATTTGATCCGCAGGAAGAACGATAGAGTACCAGGTCAGGCAATTTGGATACTTCAGGCGACACAAATTTATGCTGGGAAATCCATTGCTTCCAGGGACAAAAGATTCGAGGTCGTCTCACCGGGTATGCAAGCTGGAGGCGTCGTATTTCTTCGCGACCGAAGATACAGGGTATTTGCAGTGGAGTTGCACGGACGGCTTTATATCTGGGATGCAACTGTAGTACAGCTAAACTAGTGTCTCTTGCCATTATTCGTTGAACGTACTTTTAGTAGGTTTCCCGTCACCATCGCAATGATGATGGACGCCACCAGCCGAGCGATGATCGCGTTGAATCTGTCGGATGACCAAGAGCTCAGGGTCAAGAAAACCTAGGGGTCAGATTGAGCCAGTCTCGCTTTCTCGGACGGTCCGATTAAGCACCTGAGGCCAGTCTCTCGGTGCAACAAAACGGGGTCAGAGTGAGATGGCCGTCGCCACGGGCCGAGGCGTCGGAGAACGCCTGCGAGAGGCGGGTGATCGCGGCGGTGTCCGTCTCGGCAGCCCACACGCCGCTCGTCGAGACGAGCGCCGCAACCAGCATGAAACCTTGCAGGCAGCCCTGGCGCATCGTGGCATCTTCGGTTGGCGGTGGCGAAGCTTAGGCGCGTCGTCGTGGAACCAACGCGTGCAGGAAGTCATGCGCCTGCAGGCAGCACGGCAGATCGACGGTCGTGCGACTGGCGTCATTGAACGTCGACCAGCAGATCCACAGCGCACTTCAAAGCGTGACCCCGCCACCGATGTGACCGAACGAACCTGGCGGATCATCCGTACCGGCAAGTCGTTCCACAGACTGGTCCATACGTCGCGAGCAACCTGCCTGCATGCTGCGCGAACTGACGGGCGCCGGTGATATGGCTTTTTATCACTCGCGCGGGTGCGGCTATGCTGGTCCGATCCATGCCGGGAGTGAACCCATGTCCGATCCAAACACAGCGCGACTCGATGCCAGGCCAGCCACGCACGCGGAGGCGTTTCACGGCAGCCGATGGAGGCGCCGCGCCCTGCTGGTGGCGACGCTGGCAGTGTTCAGCGCACTGGCTAACGCCCAGAACGTCAATCCCGACGAGACCGGCCATGAGTCCGTCAGCACCCGGGCGGCACTGCAGAACGCCAGGCCGGTAACCGCCAGACATGCCATGGTGGTCAGTGCAGAGCACCTGGCCACGATGGTGGGCGTGGACATTCTCAAACGCGGCGGCAATGCCGTGGACGCCGCCGTGGCGGTCGGTTTTGCGGAAGCCGTGGTGCATCCGTGCTGCGGCAATATCGGTGGCGGTGGGTTCATGACCATCCACCTCAAGGATGGCCGCAACCTGTTCCTCAATTTCCGCGAGAAGGCGCCTTCGAAGGCGACACCGACGATGTTCCAGGACGCCGACGGCAATGTCGTCGAGGGACGCAGTACCGACAGCTATCTCGGTGTGGGCGTACCGGGCACGGTGATGGGGTTCGCTACCGCGTTGAAGGCCTACGGCACGATGTCGCTGCAACAGCTCATCGCGCCGGCCATCAAGCTGGCCCGCGACGGCTACGTGCTCCAGCAGGGCGACGTCGACAGCCTCGACTCGAGCACCGACGATTTTGCGAAGCATGCCAACGTGGCGGCGATCTTCCTCAACCATGGCAAGCCGTTCAAGGTCGGCGAGCGGCTGGTGCAGAAGGATCTCGCGCACACACTCGAGCTGATCGCGAAAGGCGGCACCAAGGCGTTCTACGAGGGCCCGATTGCCCACGCCGTGGTCAAGGGCAGCGATGCCAACGGCGGCATCCTGTCGTTGCGCGACTTTGCCGACTACACCGCGCAGTGGGAAACGCCGATCCAGTGCGAGTACCGCGGCTACACCGTGGTGTCGGCGCCACCGCCGAGCTCGGGCGGCACCACGCTCTGCCTGATCCTGCAGATCATCAAGCCTTACCCGCTCGCCAAGTGGGGCTACGGCTCGGTCGACAGCGTGCACTACCTGGTCGAGGCCGAGCGCCGCGCCTTTGCCGACCGCAACACCTACCTGGGCGATCCGGCCTTCGTGCACAACCCGATCGACACGCTGCTCTCGGACGCGCACGCGGCGAAGCTTCGCGCCACCATCAAGCCGGACAAGGCCACGCCGTCATCCGAGGTCCAGGGCAGCCTGGGCGCGCCCGAAGGCAATCACACCACGCACTACTCCGTGGTCGACAAGGACGGCAACGCCGTCGCCGTCACCTACACCGTCAACTTCCTGTTCGGCAACAAACAGATCGCCGGCGACACGGGCTTCTTCCTCAACGACGAAATGGACGACTTCACCGGCAAGCCCGGCGTGGCCAACGGGGCCGGCCTGGTCCAGGGCGTGATCAACCGGGTCGAGCCGGGCAAGCGACCCTTGAGCTCCATGACGCCAACCATCGTGCTGCGCGACGGCAAGCCGTTCATGCTCACGGGCAGTCCCGGCAGCGCCACCATCATCTCGTCCACGTTGGAGAGCTTCCTCAACGTGGTCGACTTCGGCATGAACATGCAGCAAGCCGTCAACGCGCCACGACTGCACCAGCAGTGGTATCCGGACGTCGTTTACGCGGGGCAGGGCCTGCTCACGCCGAAGTCGCAGCAAACCCTGGAAGCGATGGGCTACACATTCAAGCAGTTCAGCGGGGGCGCGGTCGAAGCGATCCTGCTCAATCCAAAGACCGGCCTGCTGGAAGGCGCCAATGACCCCCGTCGTCCAGCCGGTCTGGCAGCCGGCTATTGATGGGTTCTTCACGCAAGAACAGGGGCCATGTTCATTTTATTCGGATGGCTAAATGGGCCACGGGGTCAACCGGGCTATCGTGCCGTCCTGATCACGAAGAAACGCCATGACGAAAAGCTACACCCCACCTCTGACCACGAACCCGCATGGCCCTCTCTACCGAGTCGATAAAGGGATCAGGGCAGCGCAGCAACGGCTGGATGCCGCCATCGACGCGAAGCGGCATCACACCAACCAGAATCTCGCCCACGAGGTGATCAAAGAGGCTCGCGAAGGACTCAAAAAGTCTGAGCAGTTGCGTGTGCTCAAGATCAAGGAACTCGCGCAGAAGGCCGCGGAGATCGATGAAGAACGGGGCCGCGTTCACTTGAATCCCCCAAGGAAGTGAACCTGACCCGTTTTTCTCATCGGACCGGCATGGGGAGTGCTATCGTTTTTATGCAGGCCCTGGCAGTGAAAGCCAACGGCGAACCCTGATTTCGCGCAGGCCTGCGGGTCTGGCGGTCCGCACGCGCCGCGACCGCCATGCTGTCCAGAGCGGCATTGCGAAGAGGTGAGCGCCATGAGTGGTCATCATGCCGACGCGGTGTTTGCGGGTTCTGTCCCGGAACTCTACGACACGTACATGGTGCCGCTGATCTTTGCGCCGTATGCGACGGATCTGGCGAGCCGGTTGAGGCCGAGGCGTCTTTCCCGGGTGCTGGAAATCGCCGCCGGTACCGGCGTGGCCACGCGTGCGATGGCGGCGGCGCTGCCGGAAAGCTGCGCGATCGTCGCCACCGATTTGAACCAGGCGATGCTCGATCATGCCCGCGCCGTGGGAACCCCTCGCGCCGTCGAATGGCGCCAGGCAGACGCGTTGCAATTGCCGTTCGAGGACGCGACGTTCGATGCCGTCGTGTGCCAGTTCGGCGCGATGTTCTTTCCGGACAAGTCCAGGGCGTTCGCCGAGGCGCGTCGGGTGCTGAGAAAAGGGGGCGTCTTCATTTTCAGCGTGTGGGACCGGATCGCAGAAAACGAATTCGCCGACGTCGTCACCACCGCGCTGGCATCCGTCTTTCCGTGGGACCCGCCGCGCTTCATGGCCCGCACGCCGCACGGTTATCACGATCGCGAGCTCATTGCGCGGGACCTGGCCAACGCCGGTTTCACCCGCTCGCCGCGGATCGACACCGTCGCGGCGCGCAGCCGCGCAGAGTCTCCCCGTGTCGCCGCCATGGCTTATTGCCACGGCACCCCGCTGCGGAACGAGATCGAGGCCCGCGATGCCGCCCGGCTCGGTGTAGCTACCGAGGTCGCCGCGGAAGCCATCGCCAGGCGATTCGGGCGGGGCAGTGTCGACGGCAAGATCCAGGCGCACGTTGTTACTGTTGAAGCTGGCGACTGACAGGTAAGCATCGCGGCCAGCTGACCGCGTCCGAAAAGATGCCAGTGGCAATGGCTGTGGCCAGAGATGCCGGGCACGGTCCTGCCATCGCGAGCGAACTGATCCGGCGCCTGCGAAAGGACTAGACTGGCGTCGGTAAACGTTCCCGCCCCTGGGCGTGGAGGGTTTCGGCATGGTGACCTGGGCGTACGCGGCAATCCTGGCATGGTCCGTTGCCATGCCTGCGCCGGCCACGTCGGTTGCGCCGGTTGACTCGGTCACGGCGGCCGCGCCGGCCGTGTCGCCGATGCCGCGCCCGGAGCAGGTGATGGCGGTGCCGCCGGAGCTGCGTGCGCAGCTGCAGCAACAGGTCATCGATGCCAGCGGTTCCGGAAGGTCGCGACTGGAACGGCTGGTGGGCTTCCTGTTCCAGAAGTCGGGCCTGGGCATGGAGTATTCGGCCGACGCCACGTTGACCATCGAACAGGCCTACCGCACTCGCAAGGCCAATTGCCTGACCTTCACCCTGCTGACCGTGGCGCTGGCGCACGAGTCCGGCTTGCAGGCCTACGGGCAGGAGCTTGACGACGTCGTGGCCTGGCGCGTGGGCGACGACATCGTCTACCGGTTCAACCACGTCAACGCAGGCATCGCCATTGGCCGCTCGCGCCTCACGGTGGATGTGGCGCGGGATCTGGTGATGTCGCACAAGCCACCCCAGCGGATTTCCGACCAGCACCTGCTGGCGCTCTACTACAACAACCGCGCCGCCGAGTTGCTTGCCGGTGCCTCGCCCGCGGCGGCCGCTCCGTACATGGCCATGGCGCTGCAACTGGCCCCGCGCTATGCCAGCGCCTGGGCCAATGCCGGCGTGTTGCACCTGCGCGAGGGCGACCCGCGGGCGGCCGAACGCGATTACCTGAAGGCGCTGGCGCTCGACCCGGTAAACGCAGGCGCGCTGATGAACCTGGTGGCGCTGTACCGGAACAACGGCGACGAGGCGCGCCGCGCCGTCTATGCACGGCGTCTCGAGAAGGTCCAGGTGAAAGACCCCTACTTCCAGTTCCTGCAGGCCGAGGACAATGAGAAGCAGGGCGATTACGCGGGTGCCGTGCAGCACTACCGGCGGGCCATCCGCCTTTATGACGGCGACTCGCGTTTCTACCTCGGACTGGCCCGCGCCTATCGGCAACTGGGCGAGGAGCGCCACGCACGCCGGGCCATGAACCGCGCCGCCGCGCTAAGCCGCCGCAGCGCCGGGAGCAGGAACTAGGGTCGAGCCAAAGCCGGAGTGTGCTTTTCGAGTGGGCCGGAGGAGCTGGCCGGTTCGGAACTTCGTTGTATGCGACAGGCTGCCGCGCGGATTCGGGTCCCGGTACCACACTGGATCGGCGCCCCGTTCGTTTTCAGTAGAAGCGGATGCCCGGCCTGAGCACGAGCTGGAAGAACAGCAGCAACCCCAGGACCGCGGCGAACAGGTAGGCGAGCGACGGGGCGGTCGTGGTTCCGTTGGCCCTGGCGTCGCGCACGCGCCAGGCTCCCGCCTGGATCCAGGGGATGCCACAAAGGAGTACCAGCAAGGGCACGACGAGGACCTCGAGCAGTTCGCGCGGAACGCGGAACGGGACGACCAGCGCGGTGGCGAGCAGCGCCGGCAGGGTTATGGTGCGGAACACGAAACGTGCGCGGAAACCAGGACCCTCGATGTGCTCGCGGACATGGGCGAGCTCGAGCGCCGGACGCCGGAATTGCAACGCGACGGCCGGCATCAGGCCCAGGGCGAGCAGGCCCGCACCGATGCGCGCGGTTTCGCCGAAGTGCAGATAGCTCATTGCCATGCCGACGTCGCTGCCCTGGCTCAGCGACCCGATGACGACCTGCGGCAACGCCATGAAGCAGCCGCAGTACGCCATCCAGTACAGGAACAACCGGGTGCCGTCCGATCGTTCCCGCGGCCGCCCGAGCAGCCACAGGCAGAACAGGCCGACGGACAGGGTCGCCAGCGCGCCGGTGCCCTGGAACAGGCCGGCAAGCGGATTCGTGCCTTCCCAGCTGTGGTTGTTGTGGTACAGGGTTGGGCGCAGGCCGGGCGTGAGTGCCTTGGGCAGCACCAGGAACAGTTCCTGGATGAAGAACGTCAGGTTGAACGCGAGCACGTAGAGCAGCGTCGACGCCGCCGTGAGCCGCCAGCTTCCGGCAATGGCGGCATGGTCGCCATGTGTGCGGCGAGCGGATACGGCGCCGGCCACTCCCAGCGCCAGCGGAGCCGCAACGATCGTCAGCGCCGAGGCTGCGAGGATCAGTACCGGTCCGGCAGTCATGCTCCGCGATCTCCTGAAATGCCAAGGGACATTCTGTCGGCGCGCGCCCGCAGGGTCGATATGCCGTCGGTCACGCCGGAGTCCCGCAACGGGAAAGCCGCCGACCTGCCTTGCGGGCCGGACGTATACTGATCCCCGCTGCTCCGCCGCCGCGACAGGCGGCCTGTTCCGCTACGGGAGATCTGCCATGAAATCTTCCCCGCTGTTCCGTTTTCTGTGTCTGGCCTGTCTGGCCCTTGCTTCGGTGACCGCATGGGCGGCGACGCCGCCGGACAACGTCAGCGTTCGCTACAAGGATCCCCAGCATTTCACCGAGGCAAGACGCAATTTCGGGTTGCACCTGGTCAGGCCCGACGCCTACCTGGAGCCGCTCAGGACCTACATCGCCCAACGTGCCGCGCGCATTCTGGCGCCGGGCCAGCGGCTGGACATCGAGGTGACCGACGTGGTCCGTGCCGGCCAATACGAGCCGTGGCGTGGTCCCGACTTCAACGACGTGCGCATCATCAAGGACATTTATCCGCCGCGCATCGACCTGAATTTCACCTTGTACGGCGCCGACGGCAAGGTGCTGCGCGAGGGCAGCCGCAAGCTGCGCGACGCGGCTTTTCTCAGCCGCAGTTCGCCCGTGGATCAGGACTCGCTGCGCTACGAGAAATCCCTGATCGATCTCTGGCTGCGCAAGGGCGCCGAGAAGCTTTGAGAAGGTCGTCGCTGGCGGCCACGGCCCCAGCCCCGTCTTGCTGCCGTCGATCGCCGGGTGATCACGGCCCGCGGCGGGAAGTGATCGCGATCCCTGCCAGCAGGGATTTCGTGACCGGTGTCTTGCCTGCCACGTCGAGCAGGTGGGCCCATTGCTCGTCGCTGAGCGGGTTCGAAGTCGCAAGCACGCGCCGGATGCTTGTTCCCGTGTCCTCGCTCTTTGAAAGCTCCAGGTCGACGTGGATCTCTCCCACGTCCCAGCCCTTCCTTTCGGCGTACATCTGCAGGGTCATCGCCGTGCACGCACCCAGACTCGCCAGCAGGTAGTCGTAGGGCGCGGGCCCGGCATCCTGGCCGCCGTGTAACGCCGACTCGTCGGCAACCAGGTCGTGCCTGCCGGTGGCGATGACCGTTCGGTAGTGCGTGGAAGTGGACTTCGCGCTTGCGCTGGAAACAGGTTTCAGATGCATGAGGATTTCTCCATGCCAGGGTGAAAGCCGTTGGTACGAACCCACGAACCGGGTCAGAGCCGCTTGCTCGTCCGCTGGAATACTACGGCCCTTGGGGCATGCCGCGTTGCCCGGCTTCCACTGCAAGTTGCAGCCCGCGAGGCGCCGCGTCGCGGCGCCCCGTCTCGCCTGGTGTGACGCCGTTCGCGCTGCTTCACCCATCGGCAGGCCTGTGCCGCAGTAGCATGTGTGCCGGGGGAGTGGACATCGGCGCAGTCCGCGTGCCTCGGCGGAAATCACGCGCGTGTAAAGTGTCAGGCGAATGCTCCAGACAATCGAGGCTCCCATGGTCCGTACCGGATGGTTGTGGTTGATGTGTGCAGTGCTGGCCACGGTCGACGGCGGGGGCGCCGCGCTGGCAGTTGACGCGCAAGCGGCGAAAGACGCGCGAGCTGCGGCGGCGCCATCCTCCGAGCGTATGCCGGAGCCGACGCACTATGCGGACTGGCCGGCGATCGAGAGCCGACTGCCAGCCGATCCCGCGCTGGAGGCGCGCGTGCGAAAGATGGTGGCGAGCATGAGTCTCGCCCAGAAAATCGGTCAAATGACGCAGGCCGAGATCAAGTCCATCACGCCGGCCCAGGTGGCGAAATACCATATCGGCTCGGTGCTCAATGGCGGCGGCTCCTGGCCCGGTGGAAACAAGCACGCCGGTATCGGGGATTGGCTGGCGCTGTCCGACCGTTACTACGAAGCGTCGATGGCGACCGACGCGGCGGTCAAGGTGCCGGTCATCTGGGGCATCGACGCCGTGCACGGGGACAACAATGTCTTCGGGGCCACGATGTTCCCGCACAACATCGGCCTGGGTGCGGCGCACGACCCGGCCCTGATCGAAGCCATCGGCGCGGCGACCGCCAGGGCGGTGCGCGCTACCGGCGTCGAATGGGTGTTCGCGCCGACGCTCGCCGTGGCGCAGAACGCCCGCTGGGGGCGCACCTACGAAAGTTTTTCCACCGACGGCCCGCTGGTGCGCGCCTATGCGCGCGCCTACGTGGAAGGGCTGCAGGGCCGCTTTGGCGACCACAACGTGATGGCGACCGCCAAGCATTTCATCGGCGACGGAGCGACCCACAACGGAACGGACCAGGGCGACGCCAGGGTCAGCCTGAAGGACATGATCAACGTGCACGGTTCGGGCTACTTCGGCGCGATCGAGGCCGGCGTGCAGAGCGTGATGGCGTCCTACAACAGCTGGGATGACGTGGCCGCCGGCATCGACTACGGAAAAATGTCGGGCGCGCGCGCCTTGTTGACGGGTGCACTGAAGGACAAGATGGGCTTCCAGGGCTTCGTCGTTTCCGACTGGAATGCCATCGGCCAGTTGCCGGGCTGCACCAATGCCAGTTGCCCGCAGGCGATCAATGCCGGCATCGACATGGTGATGGTGCCCGACGACTGGCAGGCCTTCATCGCGAACACCACCCGCCAGGTCGAGAACGGCGACATCCCGATGGCGCGCATCGACGACGCCGTCAGCCGGATCGTTCGCGCCAAATTGCGCATGGGCCTGTTCGGCAAGCGGCCTTCGCAACGGGTGGGGGCCGGCGACGCCGGGTCATTGCAGAGCCGCGAGCTGGCGCGGCGCGCCGTTCGCGAGTCGCTGGTCCTGCTGAAGAACAATCACGGCGCGCTGCCCTTGAAGCCGGGGTCGAAAATCCTGGTCGTGGGGAAGAGTGCCGACAGCCTGTCCAACCAGACCGGCGGCTGGTCGTTGACCTGGCAAGGCACGGGCAACGGCAATGCCGACTTCCCTCACGGCGAAACGATCCTGGCCGGGCTGCGCAAGGCCGATGGCGCGGCGAACGTCACTTACAGCGAAACGGCACAGGGCGTGGATCTGAAGTCCTTTGACGCCATCGTTGCCGTGATCGGCGAGACGCCGTACGCGGAGACCATGGGCGACATCATGCCGTCGGCGACGCTGCGGCACAGCGATCGCCATCCGGAGGACCTAGCCGTCTTGCAGACGGTGGCCAAGGGCCGCAAGCCCGTCGTTACCGTGTTCGTGGCGGGGCGCCCGCTCTACGTCAACGACCTGCTCAATCTCTCCGACGCGTTCGTGGCCGCCTGGCTGCCCGGGACCGAAGGCGAGGGCGTCGCAGACGTGGTGTTCGCACGCCATTCCGGCGCGGGCTCCTACAACTTCAGCGGAACGCTCGCCATGCCGTGGCCGGGTGTCCCCTGCCCCGACGCGAGCGGTAGCGGCATCAAGGCGGCGCGCTGGCTCTTCGCGCCCGGCTACGGGCTGCGCTATCCGAGCAAGCATGCGATAGGTACGCTGCCCACCGATCCCGCCGTCGACGCGTGCGCCGAAGCGTCGGTGCTGTCGGTGTTTCACACGCTTGCTGTTCCCCCGTTCTCGCTCTATCTGGCCGATGCGGACCCGGAGCATCCCGCGCATGACATCGGCTCCGATCTGAACGCCGTCATCGAATGGCCGGCCAGCCATCCGGTGCTGCGTTTGCGCACGGTTCAAGTCAACACCCAGCAGGACGCCAAGTCCGTGACGTGGCTCGGCGCCGGCCGATTCTTCGCGCGGAGTCCCCAACCGAGGAACCTGGCACCGCTCGTATCCACCCATGCGGCCCTGCAGTTCGATGTGGTGATCGCCACGCCCGCCAAAGGGCCGGTGAAGGTGTACATGGGCTGTGGCCAGCACTGCACGAGGAGTGTCGACCTCACGCACACCTTCGCCACCTATGCGAACGGCGACCGCCACACCGTGTCGATTCCGCTGGATTGCTTCATCAAGGGCGGCGCCGACCTCTCACACGTCGACGTGCCGTTCGGCGTGCTGGCATCGCCGCCGTTTTCCGCCGCGTTTGCCGACGTGAAAATCGTCGCGGGTGCGCCGGCTGGACGCGCTGACCTGACGTGCGCAAGCCTGGGCGCTCCGTGAGCGTGGGGTTGTCGCCAGTGAACCGCAGCGTGGTCGATGGGCCTTGTGTGCAGCATGGATGAGCGCAAAGGTGTTTCCGGCTGGATGGCCGTGGCATCCATCACCCTAATCACCATGCTCGCACTGGCGGCCCTTTACGCGCCGCGGCGCAAGCATTCCGCGATAGCGTCCAGGGTGACCTCGACGCCGCTTCCGGTGACAGCCCCGGTCAAGCTGTGGTTGAGCACGGCTGATCGCCGACTGCGCCTGGCGCGGCAGCCCGACATCGAGATGAGCGACCACGAGCCGTCGCCCGCCGATGTGGTCATCGACGTCACCAAGAAATACCAATCCATCGTCGGCTTCGGGGCAGCGTTGACGGACTCGTCGGCGTGGCTGATCCAGAACAAGCTGAACGAGGGGCAGCGCACGGCGTTGCTGCGCGAGTTGTTTGGACCACCGCCCAACCTCAACCTGAACATGACGCGCCTGACCATCGGCGCCTCGGATTTCTCGCTGCAGCACTACACCCTGGATGATCTTCCCGCCGGTGAGGTCGATCCGGCATTGCTGCATTTCAATGTCGCCTCCAATCTGCAAGACGTGATACCGGCCGTGCGCGAGGTCCTGTCCGTCAACCCGCAGCTGCGCATCATCGCGTCGCCATGGAGTGCGCCGGCGTGGATGAAGACCAGCGCGAACCTGATTGGCGGAGAGCTGCTGCCGCAGTTCGAAAGCGCGTACGCGGACTATCTCGTCAAGTACCTCGACACCTACCGCGGGTACGGCATCCCCATCTTCGCCTTGACCTTGCAGAACGAGCCGGGCTTCGTGCCGGTGACCTACCCGGGCATGGAAATGGCCGCGGCCACGCGCGCGCGCATCATCGCGCAGTATCTCGGCCCGGCGCTGGCGGGCCGCAAGCCGAGAACACGCATTCTTGGCTGGGACCACAACTGGGACGCGCCGGAACAACCCCTGGGCGTGCTGGCCGACCCCGCTGCGGCGCGCTATGTCGATGGCATTGCCTGGCACTGCTACAGCGGCACCCCGTCCGCGCAGGGTGACGTGCATCGCGCGTATCCCGGGAAGGACGTCTACATCACCGAGTGCTCGGGCGGCGACTGGGAGTCCGCGCGGAATGGCGAGCTGATGTGGTTCGCGCGCGACCTGCTGCTCGCCGGGCTCAGGCACTGGGCGCGCGGTGTCGTGTACTGGAACCTGGTACTCGACGAGCAGCATGGTCCGCATTTCGGCGGGTGCGACCTCTGCAAGGGCGTGGTCACGATCGACTCGCGCACGGGCGAGGTGAGTCGCAACGACGAGTACTACGCGTTCGCGCACTTCAGCCGATTCGTCCTGCCCGGCGCCGTCCGCGTGGGGTCCGGTGAAACGGACAAGGAAATCAACAATGTGGCCTTCCAGAATGCCGCCGACGGATCGGTCGTGCTGGTGATGGTAAACAGCCATGTGGATGCGCGCCGTGTCTTCGTCACGCAGGACCAGGTCCGTTTCCAGTACACGTTGCCGGCGCAGAGCGTGGCGACTTTCGTATGGAACCCGGTTGAGGCCGGCAAACCCGCGGATACGGCAAGCCCACCGCCGGCCACGAGCGGGACGGTCGGCGAGCGCAAGGTGACGGAGTGATGCCGTGTTGCGGCAGGCGCCTTTCTGCATCGACGGGATCGCATGATCTGCCCAAGCTCCCATCGGCTTCGCAACGTCGGGGTCATGGCGGCGTTCCTTGCGGGAAGCGTCTCGCTCTGGCGTGTCGTGGCGGCCGGCGTTTCGGTCCGGTGTTAAAGTCGCAGGCATGGATGTCCATGCAGAGCGAGCGACGCGATGACTGATGCCCCCTATCCGATCGGCACACCCGGACGTCCCTGGGGTGCTGGGGAAGTCGCTGCCTGGCGGTCGCGACAGACCGTGCAGCGCAGCTACAAAACCGACGTGCTGAGCGTGATCGAGACCCTGCGCTCGCGCTTCGACGTGTCGGAGTACGGCCGACTCGATTACGCGCCCGACAGCTACCCGCTGTTCGCGATCAAGAGCCGCGGCTGGCGCGACGAGCTTCCCTGCGTGCTGGTGACCGGCGGCGTTCACGGCTACGAGACCAGCGGCGTGCACGGCGCGCTGCAATTCGTCGACCGGCATGCGGCGGACTATGCGGGCCGGGTCAACCTGATCGTGGCGCCGTGCGTCAGCCCGTGGGGCTACGAACGCATCCACCGCTGGAACCCGGACGCGCTGGACCCGAACCGCTCGTTCCGC
This sequence comes from Rhodanobacter soli, assembly GCF_040548735.1. NCBI lineage: Bacteria > Pseudomonadati > Pseudomonadota > Gammaproteobacteria > Lysobacterales > Rhodanobacteraceae > Rhodanobacter > Rhodanobacter soli. The sequence goes on from NZ_JBEPSD010000004.1 coordinate 13,856, forward strand.
GACGACAGCCCGGCGCCGGAATCGGCGGCGCTGATGCGCCTGGTCGCGCCGCTGCGCGATCGCGTGCTGGTGCACATCGACCTGCACGAAACCACCGATACCGACGAGTCCGAGTTCCGCCCCGCGCTGGCCGCCCGCGACGGCAAGGCGTATGAGCCCGGGGAGATTCCCGACGGCTTCTACCTGGTCGACGACAGCGAGCATCCGCAGCCGGCGTTCCAGCGGGCGATCATTGCGGCGGTGGCGAAGGTCACCCACATCGCGCCGGCCGATGCAAAGGGCGAGATCATCGGGTCGCCGATGGTCGCGCCGGGTGTCATCGAGTACGCACTGAAGCCGCTCGGCCTCTGCGCCGGCATCACCGGCGCGCCCTACAAGACCACCACCGAAGTCTATCCCGACAGCCCGCGGGCTACGCCCGAACAGTGCAACGCCGCGCAGGCGGCGGCGGTCTGCGCGGCGATCGATTTCGCGCTGGCGCATCCTGCGGTGGCGTCGGCCGGGCGCTGACCACCGGCTTTGCCCGATTCGACCGGCCACAGCCAGTCGGTGCGGCGGCGAAGGCGGTCGGCAACCGGCGAGGGGATGACGCCTTGCATCAAGGCGCGGTGACCGGAGCGCCCGCGTCCGACGATCCGGCGTCCAGTTGCAGGTAATCGATGTCGAGCACACGCGCGCCACCTTCGACGTCGATCCGGTTGAAGCCGCGCAGCAGCGGCGCGCTGACCTCGGCGATGGACCAGTCCGGATCGTCCTTGCTGATCGTGATGGATGCCACCGCCGCGCCGTTGACCTTGATGCGCGGCTGGGCGGGCAGGCCGAGATCGGCGAAGCGCACGCGCAGCGTACCGACGCCCTGCGCCGGCACGTGGACCTCGAAGCGCAGGCGTCCATCGGTGCCGCCGGCGATGCGCGCCTTGTAGCCGTTGGATGCCTTGCTGTCGGCAACCATCACGGCCGAGCGCAGCGCGGCGTCCTCCGCCTCGTAGCGGTCGAACCGCAGCGGCGCGGAGGCAAACAGGATCTGGTTGTCGGCCGCGCTCTCGGGCTTTTCCGGCGAGGACGAAGAGGTGACGTGCAGGAAGCGGCCGTCGCCGCGCAGCATCAGCGCCTGGGTCCAGCCGGCGTGGATGTTGCCGGTGAGCTTGTGCACGGGAGCGGCCACCTGCCACCAGGGGCCGCGGCCGGAGGCGTTGTTCCAGTACAGCGCGTGACCGCCTTCGTCACCGCCGCCACCGGCACGTTCGGCCGAGACGATGATCACGCCTTCCGGACCGCCCTGCGGGAACCAGCGCACCACCGGGCAGGCCTCGGGGAACACGCCCGACGCGGTCATCACCGGATCGCCGTGGTCGGCCGGATCGCCCCAGTCCAGCCCGTCCCGGCTGTACTTGATGAACACCTGGCCGTTGCGCGGGCCGTCGATGTTTTCGTAGGTCATCGCGTAGCGGCCGTCGGGCAGGCGCTGCACGATGGCCATGCCCGGCCGCTGCACGCCGCCGGGAATCGCCACGTCGACGGTCTCGCGGCCCCAGTGCCGGCCGCCGTCGGTGGACACCTTGTGCGCGAGCAGCTGGTTGTAGCCGTCGGCCTTGTGCTGTTCGCTGGAGTAGTAGGCGACCATGCGGCCGTCGTCCAGGATGTGCACGTCGGGTTCCCACACGCCCTTGTTGTCCTTGCTCTCCGGTCGGCCGCCACCCTTGACGATGGAGCCGCGATAGCGCCAGCTGCGGCCGCCATCGGTGGACGCATACAGCTGCAGGTCCTCGCTGATCACGCGGCCCTGGGCGTCGTTGCCGGTGGCGTTGGCCGCAAGCAGCAGGGTCCCGGCCTTGAGGTCGCCGCTGGCGCGCGGGATCTCGCTGATGTTCGGCTGCCAGCGCAGCTGCCACAGCTTGTCGCTGGCATGCGGCTGGTCGGTGACGTTGGCGAGGAAGTTCCAGTGATCGCCGTCGTCGCGGCTGCCGTACAGCGCGATGCCCTTCATGCCGTCCTGCTCGAACACCATCAGCAGCGAACCGTTGGCCTGCGGGTCGGCCTGATGCGCCAGTCGCACCATCGACACGTAACCGGTGCCGTCGGCGAGGCGGGTGCCGACGATGTCGTCGGCATCGGAGTGCGCCGCGGCGTTGGCGGTCAGCAGCGCCAGGCTGCAGGCGGCGAAGAGGCGGGTGAATCGGTTCATGGGCTTTTCGCTCGTCAGGGTCTGGGGTGGGGCGCGGTGGAGACCGCGGCCTGCGCGCGCCGCGCGCAACCGAACAGTTGCAGCGGAATGGCTGCGGCCATGGCGCGATAACCCGCGTCGTTGGGGTGGATGTGATCGCCGCTGTCGAGCTCGGGCCGCAATTGCAGCGGGTGTGCGGGATCGCGCAGCGCGGCGTCGAAGTCGATGACCGCGTCGTAGCCGGCGTGATGGCGGATCCAGTCGTTGACCCTTGCACGCGCGTGTTCGCCCGCCGCGGAGTACGCGCCCTGGGTGCCGGCGAACGGCAGCACGGTCGCGCCATAGATGCGCAGGCCGGCGTCGTGCGCCTGTCCGATGATGTCGCGCAGGCCGTCGATGACATGCCCGGCGAGGAGATCGCCATCGACGCTTCGGTGTTGCTTGGCGGCGACCATGGTGGGCTCGCCGATGTCGTTGATGCCGCCAAGCAGCAGTACCGCGCGCACACCTTGCTGCGCGAGCACGTCGCGGTGGAAGCGCTTGCGCATGCTCTGGCCCTGGCCGAACGTGCCGTAGAACGCGCTGACCTGGTTGCCGTCGATGCCGGCGTTCAACACGGCGTGGCGGCAGATGTTCTTGTCCACCTCGCGCAAGCGGCGTGCCAGCAGGTCCGGATAGCGCCGGTCGGTGTTGACGGTGGAGCGGAAGCCATTGGTGATCGAATCGCCCAGCGCCACGATCGCCGAGGTCGGCACCTCCGGTTCGACCTCGACGCCGGACAGCCAGTCGTTCGAGTCGATCGTGCCGGCGACCGGCATCGTCGCCGCGTCGGTGTAATCGCCGCCGACCGAGATGAAGTTGTCGTTGACCGAATCGGGATGCCACGTGCTGGGCGCGATCGCCTGTGCCACGTAGAGGCTGACGCCCAGTGTATCGCCGGCATGCACGGCGAGCGGCAGCGGATCGCTGTAGCGGCTGGTGCCGGCGGGAATCGTCACGCTGGCCGCGCCGTCGAAACGCAGCGCGTGCAGGCTCGACGGTATCAGGCTGCCGTTGCCGGCCGGCGCCCGCACGCCCACGCTGACCGCGCGCAGGGTCAGCGCCCGGGTGCCGAAGGTATTGGCGAGGCGGATGCGCACTCGTCGGCCGCCCGCGCTCAGCAGCACCATCTGGCGCACGGTCTGGTCGGCCAGTGGCCTGGCCGCCTGCGGCACATCGAGCTGCGCGTTGGCGGGGATCGGCGAGCGGATCATCGCCGCGCTCCAGCTGCCGACCCAGCCGCGGGTGCCTGCCGCCCGGCCGGATCCGCTGGCGAGCGCCAGGGCGACGGTCATCAGCAGCAGGCACGTATGCCGTTTCATCAACTCTCCGCAGGTCACGCGTTTCCCTCAACGTCATCCGCAGGCAAGGCTGCCTCGTGCAAAGAGGCAGCGATGGCGGCAGGGGAGGGGCGCCGCCATCGCTGCAAGCACTCACAACTTGAGGCGGATGCCCAACCCGATGGTGCGGTCCTGGTAGCGGATGTCGCGCGGACGCGAGCTGCCGTCGCCCCAGTACTGGTGCAGGTTTTCGCCGGTGAGATTGGTCGCGGTCAGGACCACCGTGCTGTGCTTGTTGAGGTCGTAGGCGACGGAGAAATCGAGCTGGTTGGCCGGCGCGACCTCGTCGTTCACGCCCGCCACGGTCGGCTGCGTGAAGAAGTCGATGAAGCGGCTGCGGTAGTTGTAGGCCAGTCGGGCGGACACGCCGTACTTCTCGTACATGAGCACCGCATTGCCGTTGTTCTTCGACACGCCCTGCAGCGGCGACACCACCACCGGCCCGCCGATGTACTGCGGCGAGCGGGTCGAACCCTCGATGTAGGTGTAGTTCAACTGCACGCCGAGGCCGCTGAGTGCGCCCGGCAGGAAGTCGAAGAACTGCTGATAGGCGACCTCGGCGCCGTCGAGGTGACCGCTGCCGGCGCTCTGCGGCGAGGACAACTGGTAGGCATCGCCGTTGATCGTCACGTCGGTCACGTAGTTCTGGATGTAGCCGTTGATGTCGCGATAGAACACGCCGCCGCTGATGTAGCCGGCCGGCGCGAAGTACCACTCCAGCGAGGCGTCGTAGTTGTTCGACTTGATCGGCTTCAGGTCCGGGTTGCCGCTGGATGCCGCGCCCGCGCGATTGATCGTGCCCGGGTTGAGCGAGAGCGACGGATTGAGCTGGCCGAAGCCCGGATAGCTGACGGTTTTCGCCCCGACCAAACGCAGCTGCAGCGCATCGGTCAGGTGCAGGTTGAAGCTGAGGTTGGGCAGGTAGACCGGCGCGCTGGTCGACGTCGACAGCGGCGAATAGATGTTGGTCGAGGCGTCGTACGAGAACGCGTCGAGGCCGCGCTTGACGCGTTCCATGCGGAAACCCATCAGGCCGTCCACCGGCATGCCGAACAGCTCGGTGTCGTAACCCGCCTGCACGTAGGCCGCATAGGTCTTCTCGTCGATATGGTAGTAGCGGCCCGGGTTTTCCGCGGCCAGGCCGGAAGGCAGGCCGTAGAAGTTGCGCAAGGCGTCGGCGTTCTGGGTCAGGTAGTTGAAGCAGCCGGTCAGCCACGACACCGGAATGGCCGAGGTGGTCGGCATGTTGCAGAAGAAGCTGCTCGGGAAGTTCGCGACCACCTGGTTGGCCGGGTTCGGCGTCGCGGTGATGTTGCCGGTACCGGCGCCGCCGGGCGGCGGCGTGGAGATCTCCACGCTGCCGATGTACTCGGCCTTGTGATCGGCGGCGCGCAGGCCGAAGTCGAGATAGCTGAAGAAGCTGCCGTTGATGTCCCAGGTACCGTCGCCGCGCCACGCGTATTCCTTGCCGCGCTCGGTGTGCCAGGTCTGGAACAGGCCATTGAGGTAGTAGTTCGACGGGTCCAGTTGCGGGTTGCCGCCCAGCGTCCAGTTCTGCTGGTTGCCGGCGGTGCCGTTCCATACCGTCGTGATCGGCCCCTTCAGGAAGGTGTCGATGATGAACGTATTGTCGTTGAACGAGGACGAGTTGAGCGACACGTCGGACGACAGGCGCAGGCGGTCGCCATGCCATTTCACGCCGATCGAGTTCTGGATGTCGTGCCCGTGCTGCTGGTGCGCCTGGGTGCTGGTGGCCGCATACGTGTTGCCGGTCCAGCTGCCGCCGTTGGCGTCGCAGATGGTCTGCCCGTAGTACGGCGAGCCGGTCAGCTGGTTCGCATAGCAGGTGTTGCCCACGCTGAGGTTGTCCGGCGTGACCGCGCCGACCGGGAAGCTGAAGTAGAACGGCTGGCTGTAGTCGTCCGACACCCAGTCGTAGATGCCCTCGGCGTAGAACTCGGTGCTCTCGTTGGGCTTCCACTGCAGCGCGTAGTTGATCTCGGGGCGCTGGCGCCGGCCGATGTTGTAGTCGGCACCGAAGCCGTTGGGGGCCGCCACCAGGTTGCCGCCGCTGGTGATCGGCGTACCGCTGCCATCGGTCAGCACCTTCGGGAAGTCGCCCCAGACCGCGTCGTACTCGTAGTGCTGCGCCATGAACGAGGTATTCAGCAGCGCGCCGAATTCGCCGATATCGGTGTTCCAGCGATTGCTCATCAGCACGCTGAAGTTCGGATCGCTATGCCCGGTGTACTTGCTGTGGGTCTGGGTATACGTCGCGGCGAGTTTGGAGCCCTCGAAGTCGAAGGGACGGAACAGTTCCATGTCGACCAGGCCGGCGATGCCGCCATCGAGCAGGCTGGCTTCGCTGGACTTGTAGACCTTGATCGCCTTGACCGCGGTCGACGGCAGGTTCTGGAAGGCGAAGCTGCGGCCCACGCCGCTGAAGAGCTCGCGGCCGTTGAGCGTGGTGACCACGTTGGGCAGGCCGCGGATCACCACCGAGTTGGTCTCGCCCTGGAAACCCTGCGCCACCTGCACGCCGGTGATGCGCTGCATGGCATCGGCGACACTGTTGTCGGGCAGCTTGCCGATGTCCTCGGCGACGATCGAGTCGACCACCATGCGCGCATCCTGCTTGATCGACTGCGCGCTTTGCAGGCTGCTGCGCAGCGGCGTCACCGTGACGCCGGAAAGATTGGTGACCGTCTGTTCGGCCGCCCTGCGTTTCTTCTCCCGCTCCGCGGCGGTCGTCGCCGGCGCGGTGGTCGACGCGGCGGTGGAATCCTGCGTGGGTGGCGGCGTACTGGTGGTGGGCGCCGGCGACGGCGTCGCGGCGTACGCCGGCGACAGCGCTGCGGCGATCATCGTGGCGAGCAAGGTGACTTGTATGCGGTTGCGGGTCATGTGAAGGCCTCCCCTCAGAGGTGTGGTCTGGCCGGTACGGCCGGTGTCTTTTGCGGTGATGTCATCGAGAAATCCGGAGGAACGACCCGCGTCGCGCGCATCGATCCGTCCGCCGTCGGTTGTCGGTCCATCCATTCGCGCGACCGGAGCCGCGCTTCACGTCATTGCGGCGCCGGCGTCGTCGCCGGCAACGCCTTCGCTTCTTCGGGCACCACGCCACGCGGTGCCGCGGTCAGGCTGCGCAGGATGTCCGCCTCGCGCTGGCGATACGGCGTGCCATCGCCATGCAGCAGGTCGTGGAACCAGATCGGGGGTTCCTGCGCGGTATACGGGTGCTGCCAGGAGTCCCACGGAAACCGGGTTTGCGTACGGCCGTCGACGAAACCCCAATTGACCATGCCGACATCGCGCTTCTTCGCCAGCGGCAGCACGCCATCGATGGTCGAACCCGCGCCGCGTGCCATGTACTCGGTGCAGATCAGCGGACGGCCATAGCCCACCAGTTGATCCACCCGCTGGTTGAACCCTTCCGGCCAGTCGTAGCTGTGGAAACTGATCACGTCGGACTGGGTGATCTGCGTGCGCTCGACGGCATTGAGCTGGTCGAGTTTGGACCAGTCCGGGTTGTGCCACAGGCCGCTGGTCAGCGGCTGCACCGGGTGCGCGCTGCGCGCCCAGTCGAATACCTGCGGCAATAACCTGGCGACGAGCTCGATCTTGTTCGGCGCTTCCTGCTTCTGGTAATTCCCGCCGCCGGGATTGTCCGGCTCGTTCCACACGTCCCACGCGAGGATGCGCTTGTCGTTGGCGAAATGACCGACGATGCCCTTGACGTAGCGCTCGAAGCGCGGGTACTGGCTGGCATCGGCCAGCGAGGCGCCCGGACTCTGCACCCAGCCGGAGTTGTGCACGCCGGGGATCGGCGGATGTTGCGGGCCCAGTTTCGGATCCGGATCCCAGCACGAGTCGAACAGCACGAAGATCGGCTTGATGCCGTGGCGGTCGGCGATCGCCAGGAACGCGTCGATGCGCTTCTCGAAACCCTTCGGATCCTGCTGCCAGAGCTGGTCGTGCAGGAACACGCGCATCGTGTTCATGCCGAGCTTCTGCGCCCAGCCGAATTCGAGATCGATGCGTTTCGGGTCGAACGTGGCCGCCTGCCACATCTCGAGCTCATTGATCGCATCGGCCGGCACGTAGTTGCTGCCGACCAGCCATTTCTGCTGCGCATACCAGGCGTTGGCCTTGGCTGCCGACCAGCGCGCATCCGCGGCATGCGAGGGTACGGCGACGAGCGCGGCGAGGGCGAATGTTGCGGCAAGCAAGACGCGTTTCATGTTCTTCGGAACCCCTTCAGCTGAATCGGCAGTCGTCCCGGAGCGGCGCTGCCTCCAGGGTTGCCGCTATTTGTCATATAAAATACAGAGCGATGCGTACGGGTCGGACGGGATGTGTCGATCGCCCATGCCGGCGGGCGAGTCCCTGGCGGTGGAATCAGTGGTTGACGGTGGAGAACCGGTAGACCATCAGGTTGCGGTAGGTCTGGCCCGGCCTGAGCACGGCGGAACCGAAATCCGGATGGTTCGGCGTGTCCGGGAACAATTGCGGCTCCAGCACGAACGCATCGCCTTGCCGGTAGATGCGGCCGGCGGGGCCCACGGTGGTGCCGTTGAGGAAATTGCCCGAATAGAACTGCAGCCCCGGTTGCGACGAGGTCAGCGTCAGCACGCGGCCGGATGCCGGATCCTCCACGCGCGCCACCATGCGTGGCGCAGCGCTGGCCCGGCGGCTGATCACCCAGTTGTGGTCGTAGCCACGCCCGTTGAGCAACTGCTGGTCGCTGCCGGTGCGGATATCGCGGCCGATCGGCTTGGGCTGGCGGAAATCGAACGGCGTACCGGCGACGCTGGCGAACTCGCCGGTGGGAATCGAGGTGGCATCGACCGGCAGGTAGCTGTCGGCGGGAATCGTCAGGCGCTGGTCCATCACGCTGCCGGAGCCTTCGCCGCCGAGGTTCCAGTAGGTGTGGTTGCTCAGGTTGACGAGGGTCGCCTTGTCGGTGGTGGCGCGGTAGTCGATCGACAGCCGGTTGTCTTCGTCCAGCGTGTAGGTGGCCGTGACGGTGAGGTTGCCCGGGTAGCCCATCTCGCCATCCGGGCTCACGTAGCGAAGGGTCACGCTGGCCTGCCTGGCGTCCTGCTTCACGTCCGCCACCGTCCACAGCACCTTGTCGAAGCCCTTGCTGCCGCCATGCAGGGAGTTGGGCCCATCGTTGGTCGGCGTGCTGTAGTTGCGGCCGTCGATGCTGAACTTGCCCTTGGCGATGCGGTTCGCGTAGCGGCCCACGGTGGCGCCGAAATACTGCGGCTGGTCGAGGTAGCTGCCGACCTTGGCGTAGCCCAGGACGATGTCCGCGCTCTTGCCGCGGCGGTCCGGCGTGGTCAGCGACTGCAGGCTGGCGCCGAGCGTCATGACCCGCGCGCTGATCCCGTGCGAGTTGGTCAGCGTGACCGACTCCACCTTGCTGCCATCGTCCAGCGTCCCGAAGACGCCACGCGTGGCGCTGGCCGACCGTGCCGTCACCGGCATCGTCAATGCCGCGGCACAAAACAGGCCCGTGATCCACTCTGCTCGCTTCATCAACCCTTCCCGCTTGGTGTCGGATTCGCCGGACAAGGCGTGGGAGCTATGCGATCATATTGTAGGACAATATGCAAGTAACCCGGCCGTTGGTCATGCCGGATCGGGCGCGCCGGGATCGGCGTCGGGATGCGCTTTTCGATGACGCGCTGCAGCAGTCGCGAGGTGTATGATCGGGCCGGTACTGCGCCACGGCTTGAGTGCGACAAGGTGTGCTAAGCACCAAACACAGCGTGGTTCGAAGCCAAAAAGGGGACGGCAAACGAGTTGCATGAATGCCGGGCTGGTGCCATTCCGTGCGGGTCTTCGAGGCATCCATGCAAAAAACTTCCGTCACAATGATGACGCTGCCAACACGGTCTGATATAACCCACTTGTATGACAAATAAGACGATCAAGGAAGTTTCCAGGCCCGCGGCGAAAGCCGCGGCAGCCGCGGCCGTGGCGCGGCCACTGACCGCAGGAAAGCGGGCCGCATCGGGAAAGACCCGGCGCACGCTCGGTTCCACGCCGACGCGCAACCTGCACGGGCACGTCGTGCATGAGCTCGGGCAGCGCATCGTGGGCGGCGAGCTGCGCCCCGGCGAATTGCTGCCGCGCGAGGAAACCCTCGCCGACCAGATGGAAGTGAGCCGCACGGCGTTGCGCGAAGCGATGAAGGTCCTCTCGGCGAAGGGGCTGGTGGAATCGCGCCCCAAGGTCGGCACGCGCGTGCGCGATCCGCGCTTCTGGCACCAGCTCGATGCCGACGTGCTGGGCTGGCGCTGCGCGTTGATGCCCACCGAGGATTTCGTGCGCAAGCTGGTCGAGATGCGCGAAGTGATCGAGCCGGCCGCCGCCGCGGCCGCTGCGGTGCGCTGCAGCGTCGAGCAGCTCGAACGGCTCGATGCCGCCTACGCCGCGATGGACCGGGCGAAGGATCTCAACGCCTGGGCGGAAGCGGATCTCGCGTTCCATGAAGCCGTGCTCAACGCGACCAACAACGAGCTGATGACCTCGCTTTTCTCGGTGATCGAGACGGCATTGGGAACCTTCTTCGTGCTGTCGGCGCGTACCGCCAAGGATTTCAAGTACTCGCTGCCGCATCACCAGAAGGTGCTGGAGGCGATCCGCCGCCGCCAGCCGGACGCGGCACGCCGCGCCATGCTGCGCATGGTCGCCGACTCGCGCGCGAACATGGAAAAGCGCCGTCGCAGCGCGGGCAAGGCCTGAAACCATGCACTGGCTGATCGGTCTCGACTGGGGTACGTCGCGCTTGCGGGCGATGCTGTTCGATGGCGATGGCGCCGTGCATGAAACGCGCAGCCGCGCGTGGGGCATACGCCATCTGCCGGAAGGCGGTTTCGATGCGGCACTGTCGTCGATCTGCGAGGGCTGGCCGAGCGCGCCGGTGCTGGCGGCGGGCATGGTCGGCAGCCGGCAGGGCTGGCGCGAGGTTGGCTATGTCGATACCCCCGCGGGCATCGACGCCCTGGCGGCCGGCATCGTCGACGTGCGCAGCGCGGATGGCCGCCGTGTCGGCATCATTCCCGGCGTGCGCGATGCGTTGAGCGTGGACGTGATGCGCGGCGAGGAAACCCAGGTGATCGGCGCGCTGGCGTTGCGGCCGGAACTCGCCGGCCACGTGTGCCTGCTGCTGCCCGGCACGCACAGCAAATGGATCGACGTGCGCGACGGTCGCATCGTGCGCCTCGCGACGATGATGACCGGCGAGCTCTACGCCATCCTGCGCGAGCATTCGATCCTCGGTGCGGGCCTTCCCGGCGCGACCGCTTCGGCCCTGGATACCGATGCGTTCGATGCCGGCGTGCGCGCGGCGCGCGACAGCGCCGCCGCCGGTGCGCTGACGAAACTGTTTTCGGCGCGAGCGTTGATGCTCGACGGCCGGCTGGCGCCCGGGGCGGTGCCCGATTACCTGTCGGGCCTGCTGATCGGGGAAGAGCTGCGCGCCGGGCTGGCCTCCGGCTGGCTGCGCGGCGATGCGCCGCCGCTGCTGGTCGGTGACGAGTCGCTGTGCGCACGCTACAGCCGCGCGGCGACGGCGTTCAACCTGGCCAAACTCGATACGGTCCTGGAGGCGTCCGCGCACGGCCTTTGGCGCATCGCTCGCGCTGCCGCCCTGGTCGGCGAAACGCCCCTTGTTTACGGAGAACACTGATGTTCCGCAGCTGGCTCGAGCCCTTGCCGTTGATCGCCATCCTGCGTGGCCTGCGCCCGGAGGAATCGGTGGCCATCGGCACCGCCATCGCGGACGCCGGCTTCCGCATCCTCGAAGTGCCGCTCAATTCGCCGCGCCCGCTGGAAAGCATCCGACTGCTCGCCGACGCGCTGGGCGATCGCTGCCTGATCGGCGCCGGCACCGTGCTGACCGTCGATGCCGTCGCGGACGTTGCCCGTGCCGGCGGCAAGGTGATCGTGATGCCGCATGCCGATACCCAGGTGATCGCCGCAGCGAAAAGCGCGGGCCTGTTCTGCGTGCCCGGCGTGTCCACGCCGACCGAAGCGTTCGCCGCGTTGCGTGCCGGTGCCGATGCGTTGAAGGCATTTCCCGCCGAGTTGGTCACGCCTGCGGTGCTGCGCGCGTGGCGCGCGATCCTGCCGCCGGAGGTTCCGCTGCTGCCCGTCGGCGGCATCGGCCCGGAGGGCATGGCGGTCTACCGCCGCGCCGGGGCGGCCGGCTTCGGCATCGGTTCGGCGCTGTACGCACCGGGCCGCAGCGTTGCCGAGGTGGCGGACGCGGCACGCGCTTTCGCCCTCGCATGGGTTTCGTCTTCCACCGAATCGGGCAACAGGGACACACGACGCGCATGAAGATCACAAGCCTGACCACCTACCTGGTTCCGCCGCGCTGGCTGTTCGTGCGCATCGACACCGACGAAGGCCTCAGCGGCTGGGGCGAGCCGGTGGTCGAGGGCCGCGCGCATACCGTGGCCGCCGCCGTCGACGAACTCGCCGACTATCTGATCGGCAAGGATCCGCGGCACGTCGAGGATCTCTGGAGCCTGATGTACCGCGGCGGCTTCTACCGCGGAGGTCCGATCCTGATGAGCGCGATCGCCGGCATCGACCAGGCGCTGTGGGACATCAAGGGCAAGGACCTCAACGTGCCGGTGCACGTCCTGCTGGGCGGGCCGGTGCGTTCGCGCATCCGCGTGTATTCGTGGATCGGCGGCGATCGCCCGTCGGACACCGCCAAGGCGGCGGTCGATGCGGTCGCGCGCGGTTTCAGCGCGGTGAAGATGAATGCCACCGAGGAGCTGCAGTTCGTCGACACCTACGACAAGGTCGAGCGCGTGCTGGAGAACGTGCAGGCGGTGCGCGACGCGGTCGGCCCCAACATCGGGCTGGGCCTGGATTTCCACGGCCGCGTGCACAAGCCGATGGCCAAGGTGCTGATGCGCGAGCTGGCGCCGTTCAAGCTGATGTTCATCGAGGAGCCGGTGCTGTCCGACCATCTCGAGGCGATCCCCGAGCTGGCCGCGATCACGCCGGCGCCGATTGCGCTGGGCGAGCGGCTGTATTCGCGCTACGACTTCAAGCGCGTGCTGGCCACCGGCGGCGTCGACATCATCCAGCCCGATCCGTCGCACGCGGGCGGCATCACCGAAACGCGCAAGATCGCAGCGATGGCCGAAGCCTATGACGTGGCGCTGGCCTTGCATTGCCCGCTCGGCCCGATCGCGCTGGCCGCGAACCTGCAGCTCGATGGCGTCTGCCACAACGCCTTCATCCAGGAACAGAGCCTGGGCATCCACTACAACGCCAGCAACGACCTGCTCGACTACGTCAGCGACCGCAGCGTGTTCGCCTACGACGACGGCTTCGTCACCATTCCGAACGGACCGGGCCTGGGCATCACCGTCAACGAGGAATACGTGGCCGAGCGCGCGAAGGTCGGTCATCGCTGGCGCAATCCGATCTGGCGCCACGCCGACGGCAGCGTCGCCGAATGGTAGGCGCCCGACCCCCCGACCCCGGAACGCACGCCATGTCCGCTTTCGCCTGTTATCCCAGCCTCGCCGATCGCACGGTGCTCATCACCGGCGGCGCCACCGGCATCGGCGCCGCGTTCGTCGCGGCCTTTGCGCAACAGGGCGCGCGGGTGGCGTTCCTGGACATCGACAGCGCCGGTGCCGATGCCTTGCAGCACGGCCTGGGCGACGTCGCGCACGCGCCGCTGTTCCTGCGCTGCGACGTCACCGATCTCGACGCCCTGGGCGCGGCGATTGCCGAAGCGCGCGCGCACTTGGGCCCGATCGCGGTGCTGATCAACAACGCCGCCAACGACGTGCGTCATGCGCTGGCCGGCACCACCGCGGCGGATTTCGAGCGCAGTGTCGCGGTCAATCTGCGTCATCAGTATTTCGCCACCCAGGCGGTGGTCGACGACATGCGTGCGCTGGGCGGCGGCTCGGTGATCTGCCTGGGCTCGACCGGCTGGATGATCAAGAACGACGGTTACCCGATGTACGCCATGGCCAAGGCTGGCGTGCGCGGACTGGTCAACGGCCTGGCGCGTTCGCTCGGCCGCGACCGCATCCGCATCAACTGCCTGGTGCCGGGCTGGGTGATCACCGACAAGCAGCGCGAGCTGTGGCTCGATGCGGAAGGCGAGGCGGAAATCGCCCGCCGGCAGTGCCTGCCCGATCACCTGATGGCGCCGGACCTGGCCCGCGCCGCGCTGTTTCTCGCGGCCGACGACAGCCGCATGTGCACCGGCCAGGACTTCATCGTCGACGGCGGCTGGGTGTGAGCGGCATCGTCGCCACCAGCGTGCTCGACGCCGGCAACCTGCTGGGCGAAGGCGTCCTGTGGTGCCCGCGCGCGCAGGCGCTGTACTGGACCGATATCCAGGCATCCACCTTGTGGCGTCATCGCCCGACGGACGGGGCCACCGATACCTGGCCGATGCCGGAACGGCTCGCCTCGTTCGCGCTGTGCGAAGACGACGACTGGCTGCTGCTTGGCCTGGCCACGCGGCTGGGTTTCTTCCACCTGCCCAGCGGCGCGCTGGAGCCGTTGTGCGAAGTCGAGGCCGGGCTGCCCACGCGGCTCAACGATGGCGTCTGCGATCGCGAAGGGCGCTTCGTGTTCGGCACCTTGCACGAGCCGCGCGATGGCGGCCCGAAACAGCCCGTCGGCAGTTTCTACCGCTTCGATGCGGATCTGTCGCTGCACCGGCTCGATCTCGGCCACGTGGCGATCTCCAACAGCCTGGCGTTCAGTCCCGACGGGCGCACGATGTATTTTTGCGACTCGCCGAGGCGGGTCATCCAGCGCTGCGCCTATGCCGTCGACGGCAGCGTCGGCGTCGCCGAGGACTGGCTGGACCTGCGTGCCATCGACGGCGAGCCGGACGGCTCCACGGTGGATGCCGAAGGCGGCCTGTGGAACGCGCAATGGGGCATGGGCCGCGTGGTGCGCTACACGCCGGACGGACGCCAGGACCTCGTCGTGAGCGTGCCCGTCCGGCAGCCGACCCGGCCCGCACTCGGCGGCGGCGCGCTGGATACGCTCTACATCACCAGCGCCCGCGATGGCCTGTCCGCGCAGGCATGGCGCGACGATCCGCAAGCGGGCCATCTGTTCTGCGTGGCGTCGCCGGTGCAAGGCCTGCCGGAACCGCGTTTTGCCGGCATGCCGCGCAGCGCGGACGTGCGCAAACGCCACAACTCTCTTCATGCATCGTCACCTACGACACCGCCAAGCGGTGCACCTTCCACCCGGAGCCATCCATGAACGCCATCGCCGAACCGATCAAAGCGCACCCCAGGGCTGCGACCATCTTCACGTGTGTGCTGGCGGCGCTGGCCGGGTTGATGTTCGGCCTGGACATCGGCGTCATTTCCGGCGCCACGCAGTTCATCCAGGCCGAGTTCCGGATCGACGACCGGACCATCGAGTGGATCGTCAGCGCGATGATGCTGGGCGCGGCCATCGGCGCGCTGGGTGCCGGCTGGATGTCCTCCGCGCTGGGCCGCAAACGCTCGCTGATACTCGCCGCCACCCTGTTCGTCGCCGGCTCGCTGCTGAGCGGCTGGGCGTGGTCGCCGGCCACCCTGATCGGCGCGCGCTTCGTGCTCGGCCTGGCCATCGGCGTGGCCACCTTCACCGCGCCGCTGTACCTGGCCGAGGTCGCGCCGGTGCGCATTCGTGGCGCGATGATCTCCACCTACCAGCTGATGATCACCATCGGCATCCTGGTCGCGTTCCTGTCCGACACCGCCTTCAGCTATTCGGGCAACTGGCGCTGGATGCTCGGCGTGATCGCGATTCCCGGCGCGCTGTTCCTGCTCGGCGTGCTGTTGCTGCCGGACAGCCCGCGCTGGCTGATGATGCGCGGACGCAGGGCCGAAGCGGTCGTGGTGCTGACCCGCCTGCGTGGCGACGCCGCGGTGGTCGTCAGCGAAGTGGCCGACATCGAGGAACAGCTGAAGACGCCGCAGCGCGGCTGGCACCTGTTCCTGCAGAACTCCAATTTCCGTCGCTCGGTCGGGCTGGGCGTGCTGCTGCAGGTGATGCAGCAGTTCACCGGCATGAACGTGGTGATGTACTACGCGCCGCGCATCTTCGAGGGGATGGGCTACAACACCGAATCGCAGATGTGGTTCACCGCGGTCGTCGGCCTGGTCAATGTGCTGGCCACCTTCATCGCGATCGGGCTGGTCGACAGGCTCGGCCGCAAGCCGATCCTCTATATCGGCTTCACGGTGATGGCGCTGGGCCTTGGCGTCGTCGGCACGATGATGCATCTGGGCATCCGGACGCACGTCGAGCAGATGTTCACCGTGGCGATGCTGCTGACCTTCATCGTCGGCTTCGCGATGTCGGCCGGGCCGCTGATCTGGACGCTGTGCTCGGAGGTGCAGCCGTTGAAGGGCCGCGACTTCGGCATCGGCTGCTCGACCTTCACCAACTGGATCGCCAATATGATCGTCGGCGTGACCTTCCTGAGCCTGCTCAACGGCATCGGCAATGCCGCGACGTTCTGGCTGTATGCGGGGCTCAACCTGGTGTTCCTGGTGATCACCTTCCTGCTGATCCCGGAAACCAAGGGCGTCACGCTGGAGCAGATCGAACGCAACCTGATGGCCGGCAAACCGCTGCGCGAGATCGGGCAGTAATGCGGCGAGGCGAGGGGGCCGGGACCATGCTGATGCGGGTCACGCTCGCCGCACTCGCGGCCATGCTGCTGTGCGCACCCGTGGCGGCGCGTACGGCGACGGCGGCCGCCGCGACGTTCAGCAACCCGCTGCTGCCTTCCGGTCCCGATCCCTGGGTGGCCCAGCGCGACGGCTGGTACTACTACACCCATACGCTCGGCGATCGCATCGCGCTGTGGAAGACGCGCGACATCACGCGACTGGCCGAGACGACACCGGTGGTGGTGTGGCGTGCGCCGGCGAATGGACCCAACTCCCATTCGGTCTGGGCGCCGGAGCTGCATTACCTCAAGGGCAAGTGGTATCTCTACTACAGCGCGTCCGATCGCCGGCATGACGACGACGCCCATCGCCACAGCTTCGTGCTGGAGAACGCCTCGGACGATCCCACCCGCGGCGAGTGGATCGACAAGGGCATGTTGAAAACCGACCACGCCGGCATCGACGGCACAGTGTTCGAACTTCATGGACGACTGTATTTCGTCTACTCGGCGTATATCGGCGATCACAGCGATCTGATCATCGCGCCGATGGCGAACCCGTGGACGCTGTCGCCGCAGCAGGTGGATATCGCGCATCCGACCCATCGCTGGGAAATGCAGGGCGGGCGCAAGATCCTGGAAGGTCCCGAGTTTCTCCAGGGGCCGTCCGGCAAGGTGTTCCTGACCTATTCGGCCAGCGCATGCTGGTCGGACGACTACGCGCTGGGCCTGCTCAGCGCCAGTGCGGATGCCGACCTGACCGATCCGGCGTCATGGACCAAATCCGCGCAGCCGGTGTTTGCGCAATCGGCGGCGAACGGTGTCTATGCGCCCGGCCACAACGGCTTCTTCAAATCGCCCGACGGCAAGCAGGACTGGATCATCTATCACGCCACTACCGGGCCGGGCTGGAAATGCAAGCAGCGATCGCCGCGCATCCAGCGTTTCGACTGGCGCAGTGACGGTACGCCCGATTTCGGCCTGCCGGTGAAAACAGGCGTGCCGCAGGCGGCGCCGTCGCGTTGACCGGCATCCGTCAGCAGCATTGTCGCAGGCTGGCCGCAACTCGCTTGCCAGAACACCACCGCCACCACGATGCATACCAGCGCCAGCATGAAGCCCAACTCGTCGATCGCATAAGGAGTGATGCGGCCGTGCGATGGTAGAGCAGATGTAACCACCGTCGCAGCGTTCCGTGAAAACCCATCCGGCGCAGCATGCATTTCCGCAGGGTGACGGCAGTACTCTTGCCCGGATTCAACACATCCGGAACGCCATGTCGCTCAAACTCGATTTCGAACTGATGGCCCGCTACAACCAGTGGATGAATGCGCGGCTCTATGCCGCCGCCGCGCAGCTGGACGAGGTGCAGTGGCACGCGGACCGGGGCGCGTTCTTCGGTTCGATCGCCGCCACGCTGGACCACATCCTCGCCGCCGATACGCACTGGATGAAGCGTTTCGCGGCAGCCTTGCCCGACCTGGCCTCGCTGGATGCCGTGCGCGCGCTGCCGTTGCCGGAACTGGTCCGCGGCATCACGTTTCCCGATTTCGCGCGGCTGCGCAGCGGGCGCGAGGCGATGGATGCGGCGATCGTGGACTTCACTTGCGAAGCCACCGATGCGTTGTATGGACGGCCGCTGCGCTACGTGAACAGCGCCGGCGAATACCACGCCAAACGGTCCGGGCTGGTGCTGCGTCATGTCTTCAATCACCAGACCCACCATCGCGGCCAGGTCACCACCTT
This sequence comes from Rhodanobacter soli, assembly GCF_040548735.1. Classification (NCBI taxonomy): domain Bacteria; kingdom Pseudomonadati; phylum Pseudomonadota; class Gammaproteobacteria; order Lysobacterales; family Rhodanobacteraceae; genus Rhodanobacter; species Rhodanobacter soli. The sequence goes on from NZ_JBEPSD010000004.1 coordinate 31,833, forward strand.
GTTCAGCCAGCTCGGCGTCGACATCGGCGTGACCGATCTGTCCGCGCTGATTCCGGAATGCCTCGACTGAGTCGACCGCGTCATGCGGCGGAATCGCGTGCCGAAGCTGTGCTAGCATCCGGCGTTGAAGGGGAGTAGCTCCCAGTCGCTGTCGCCGTCATTACGGGCTTTTGCCCCGGTGCAGCAGCAAATCGCCAGGCGATTTGCGAGCAAGACCTTCGCCGTTCCACGGCGAAGGTGCGTCCATCACAGATGCCTGTCCGCCGTGGCCTTTCGAGCCTTGCTGGAGCATCCGCATGCCACTGGACGTCCATCCGAAGTCGTGAAGCGCGTTGGCGCGCTCACCGTTTCTGTTTGCCGGGGCCTGTCCCGGCAGGCTGGCCCGCGCATCGGCGTGGCTGGCGCCACCCCTTCACGCAACACCCGAGGAATACCCCATGCTGTGTCCCGCCTGCAAAGACGTGAACCTGTCGATGACCGATCGTCAGGGCATCGAAATCGATTATTGCCCCAGCTGCCGCGGCATCTGGCTCGACCGCGGTGAGCTCGACCGGCTCATCGAGCGCGCGGAACTGGCGGCTCCAGCGCCCGCGCCGGCGGCCCGGTTCAAAGGCGACTATCCGCCGCCGCATCGCGGCGATCACCATGGCGATCACCCGCAGCACGAGCATCGGCCCAGGCGGCGCAAGTCGTTGCTGGGGGAGTTGTTCGATTTCTGAGCAGCGACGGTTCCGCTTTTTTGCGCCCACAACCGTGCCGTCACGCCGTCAGCGGTGTGATGGCGTGCACCCCCCCGTCCATCGAAGAGACTTCCCATGGAATTGCTGGCCAATCCCGAAATCTGGATCGCCCTCGCCACGCTGACCGCGCTTGAGCTGGTGCTCGGCATCGACAACATCATTTTCATCTCGATCCTGGCCGGCAAGCTGCCGGCGGAGCGACGCGACAAGGCGCGCCGCGTCGGCATCATCCTGGCGGCGGTCACCCGCCTGGGGCTGTTGCTTGCGATCGCCTGGATCGTCGGGCTGACCGCGCCGCTGTTCTCGGTGGCCGGGCATGCGTTCTCGTGGCGTGACCTGATCCTGATCGGCGGCGGCCTGTTCCTGATCGGCAAGGCCACGCATGAAATCCACCAGAAGCTGGAAGGCGCCACCGAGCAGGTCACGGTGGGCGCGGCGGCAGCGACGTTCGGCGGCGTGATCGCGCAGATCATGCTGCTCGACATCGTGTTCTCGCTCGACTCCATCATCACCGCGGTCGGCATGGTCGACGAGCGCTGGGTGATGGTTACCGCGATCCTCGCCTCGATCGGTTTCATGCTGGTGTTTGCCCGGCCCATCGGCGAGTTCGTCGAGCGCCACCCCACGGTCAAGGTGCTCGCGCTGAGCTTCCTGATCATGATCGGCCTGGTGCTTGTGGCGGACGGCTTCGGCCAGCACATTCCCAAGGGCTACATCTATGCCGCAATGGCCTTCTCGGTGTTCGTGGAGCTGATCAACCTGTGGATCCGCCGGCGCGCGAACAGGCAGGTCGCGCCGGTGGCGTTGCACGAGAAGTACGCGGAGGGCGGCACCGAATAGGTTTGCGGGAGTGCGGCGCGCCGGCGTGATGGCGCGCCGCCGTTGGTGGCCCGGAAGCCTGCGTGGCTTGAAGCCGTCCGGCTTCGCGCGAGGTTCACGCGTGCGCGATCGTTCCGGATACCATGATTCCCCTGCGGCTCGGAGCCCTTTCATGACCATGCTGCGCGACGCCACTCCCGCCGACTTTCCCGCCATCCTCGCCCTCAACGAGGCGTTCGTGGCCGTACTGAGTCCACTCGACAGTGCGCGGCTGGCGCGCCTGCATGCGCAGGCGGCATGGCATCGGGTGATCGAAAGCGATGCGCGGATCGGCGCATTCCTGCTCGCGTTCCGCGAGGGGGCGGACTACGACAGTCCGAACTACCACTGGTTTGCGCAGCGCTATCCGCGCTTTCTCTACGTGGATCGCATCGTGGTGGCCGGCAGCACGCAGGCGCGCGGCGCCGGCAGCCGGCTCTACCGCGAACTCCATGCGCTGGCGGTGCACGACGCGGTACCGCTGATCACCTGCGAGTTCGACGTCGAACCGCCCAACCCGGCGTCCGAACGTTTCCATGCCAGGCTGGGTTTTCGCGAAGTGGGTCGTCAGCTGCTGCATGGCGGGCGCAAGACCGTCTCGCTGCAGGCGCTCGATGTCGCCGTGGGCGACATGCCGCTGGCCGACGCCGGCTGACGTCCGGAGTCCGCGGCCGGCTGCCGCCGGGAGTCATCGCCTTGCAGCGACGGTAAAGGGCTATGCTGGCGGTCACCACGCCAGGAGGCTCCCGCCATGACCACGGTCTCCGGCAAGACGAAGAACGGCTTTACCTACGAAGGCGATTACGAACAGGCGAGCGCTGGCCGCGTCATCTGGACGGCGACGTTCCGCCGCGATGGCGATTACGCCGGCGTGCGGCACGGCCGCATGTTCGACATGCAAGGTGTGGCGCCGGCGGCGCTGGATGACCTGGTGAAGGCCGACATCGAGGCGACGTGGACTGACGCGACCTGATCCGTCCAGCTCCAGGCGCAGGGTTTGTCGGACGGCGATGTCGTCGTGCCGCGACCGGCGCGCTAGCCGATAATGCTTCCCCTTTTGATTGCCTGGCATGCTCGTGACTGACCTTCGGCCGCCGTTGCTGCTGCTTCCCGGATTCCTGTGCGACGAAGACCTGTGGCGCGACCAGTTGACGGGTCTTGCCGATGTCGCCGATGGCCGGGTCGCCGACCTGGGCCACGGCGACAGCATCGCCGGACTGGCCGGCCAGGTGCTGGCGACGGCGCCGCCGCGTTTTGCGCTGGCCGGCTTTTCGTTCGGCGGCTACGTCGCCCAGGAAATCGCCCGGCAGGCGCCGCAGCGCATCGAACGGCTGGCGCTGCTCGACACCTCGTTCCACGCCGATACGCCCGAACGCATCGCGCAGCGGCGGGGGGCCAACAAGTCGGTCAGCCTGCCCGGCGAGTTCCGCGGCATGACCGAGCAACTGCTGCCGAGCTTCATCGCGACGGACCGCCTGCACGACACCGCGCTGGTGCAGCGGATCAACGCGATGACGTTGCGCCAGGGCCGCGAGGTTTTCATGCGGCAGAACGCGATGCGGCGCGAAAACGGCGCGGCGGCATTGCGCAGGCTGACCTGTCCGGTGCTGGTGCTGTGCGGCCGGCACGACGTGCTCACCCCGCCGGCACTGCACGAGGAGATGGCGGCGCTGATGCCGCAGGCCGAGCTGGTGGTGGTCGAAGACAGCGGCCACATGAGCCCGATGGAACAGCCTGCGGCGGTCACCCGGGCGATGCGGCACTGGTTGGCGGCGTAGCCGGGCGGTCGTCGCCTTGCGCGGGCCTGCGTCCGCCTGTCCGGCTGTCCGGCGCCACCTCGGCGGCTGTCCGCGGACAGACGATCTGCCCCTGGAGTGTCTCGCCAGCGACAGCAAAAACAACGGTTTGTGCAGGTCTGACGGGTTGGCACGGCGATTGCTCTCCATGCACTACAGGGAACATCACCATCAACCGGAGACACGTCATGAAATTCGAATCACTGATCCTGGCCAGCCTGTTCGCCGTCTGCTTCGCCGTTTGCGCGCTGGTCATGGGCGCGATGCTGACGATCACGCCGAGCTCGGTGCAGTTGGCCCATGCGGACAAGGCGGCGTTGATCGTTCCGGTCGCGCCGGCGAGCTGAAACCGCGGACGCGCAGGCACGCCCTCCTGCGCTACCGGATGGTTGCGACGAATTGCCTCGGACCATGGCTTTAGTCATGGATGGGAACGCCGGGCATTGGGTAGGATCGGGGTTTACCCACGACGAGATCCGTCCCGATGAAGCATCCCATCGCGCTGGCCCTGGCCATTGCCCTGTCCGGCTCCATGGCCGCCTGCACCGATACCGGCAGCGGCAAGAACGAATCCGCCACGTCGCAGGCGCAGACCGATGCGGTGGCCGCCGACGCCGGCAATCCGTTCTTCAGCGAAAGCCCGCTGCCGCTGCACTACCCGCAGTTCGACAAGATCAAGGACAGCGATTTCGCGCCCGCCTTCGACCGCGGCATGGCCGAGCATCTCAAGGAAGTCCAGGCGATCGCCGGCAACGCCGAGGCGCCCACGTTCGACAACACCATCATCGCGCTGGAGAAATCCGGGCAGATCCTCTCCCGCACCTCGACCGTGTTCTTCAGCCTGGTCGGCGTGGACACCAACGACGCGCGCAAGGCGCTGCAGGCCGAGTACGCGCCGAAGCTGGCGGCGCATCGCGACGCGATCTCGCTGGATCCGGCATTGTTCGCGCGCATCCAGCAGCTGTACGACACGCGCGACAGCCTGGGCCTGGACGCCGAGGGCGTGCGCCTGATCGAGCGCTACCACACCGACTTCGTGCGCGCCGGCGCCAAGCTGTCCGATGCCGACAAGGCGCACCTGAAGGCGATCAACGGCGAGCTGGCGAAGCTGGGCACCCAGTTCAGCCAGAACGTGCTGGCCGAAGTGAACGACTCCGCCGTGGTGGTCGACACGAAGGAAGAACTGGCCGGCCTCACCGACGAGCAGATCGGCGCCGCCGCCGCTGCGGCCAAACAGAAGGGCCTGGACGGCAAGTACGTGATCGCCCTGCTCAACACCACCGGGCAACCACCGGAAGCCCAACTGCAGAACCGTGCCCTGCGCGAACGCCTGCACCAGGCGTCGATCGTGCGCGGCAGCCGCGGCAACCAGTTTGACAACACCGCGATCGTGTCGAAGGTGCTGAAGCTGCGCGCCGAGAAGGCGACCATGCTCGGCTATCCCACCTACGCCGCCTACGTGCTGGCCGACGAGACGGCGAAGACGCCCGAAGCGGTCAACGCCATGCTGACCAAGCTGGCGCCGCCGGCGGTGGCCAACGCGAAGCGCGAGGGCGCGGCGATCCAGGCGATGATCGACAAGGAGCAGGCGGCCAAGGGCGAGCCGACGTTCGCGCTGCAGCCGTGGGACTGGGCGTACTACACCGAGAAGGTGCGCGCCGAGAAGTACGACTTCGACGAAAGCCAGCTCAAGCCCTACCTGGAGATGAAGAACGTGCTGGAGAACGGCGTGTTCTACGCCGCCGGCCAGCTCTACGGGCTCAGCTTCAAGCAACGCAAGGACCTGCCGGTCTACAACCCCGACGTGCTGGTGTACGACGTGTACGACGCGGACGGCAAGCAGCTGGCGATCTTCCTGGCCGACATGTACGCGCGGCCGTCCAAGCGCGGCGGCGCGTGGATGAACTCCTACGTCGAGCAGTCCGCGCTGACCGGCAACCTGCCGGTGGTGGCCAACCACCTCAACATCACCAAGCCGGCCAGCGGCCCGACCCTGCTGACCTGGGACGAGGTGACCACGATGTTCCACGAGTTCGGCCATGCGCTGCACGGCATGTTCTCGAACGTGAAGTACCCGTACTTCAGCGGCACCAGCGTGCCGCGCGACTTCGTCGAGTTCCCGTCGCAGGTCAACGAGATGTGGTCCGACTGGCCGAGCGTGCTGGCGAATTACGCCAAGCACTACCAGACCGGCGCGCCGATGCCGAAGGCGCTGCTGGACAAGGTGCTGGCCACCTCGAAGTTCAACCAGGGCTTCGCCACCACCGAATACCTCGGTTCGGCGATGCTCGACCAGAGCTGGCACCAGATCGGCGCCGACAAGATCCCCGAGGCCGGCGGCGTGATGGCGTTCGAGGCCGCTGCATTGAAGGCGAACGGCACCGACTACGCGCCGGTGCCGCCGCGCTACCGCACGCCGTACTTCAGCCATATCATGGGCGGCTACGCAGCCGGCTACTACGCCTACATCTGGTCAGAAGTGCTGGACGCGAACACGGTCGAATGGATCAAGGCGAACGGCGGCCTCACCCGCGCCAACGGCGACCGCTTCCGCGCCACCCTGCTTTCGCGCGGCGGCAGCAAGGACGCGCTGCAGCTGTTCCGCGACTTCACCGGACAGGAGCCGAAGATCGAGCCGCTGCTGAAGCGGCGCGGGCTGGATGGCGCGGTCGACTGATCCGGAACCATCCGCTGGAAACGACACCGCCCGGAGCGATCCGGGCGGTTTTTTTGTGCGATGCATGGGGCAGCGCCGTCGCGGTGAAACAGGCGCAGGTCGAATGCTCCGGAGTCGCGATGCCTGCGGCGCGAATGCCGAATGCCTGGGCCAGGCCATGCGCGAGCGCGTCGATCAGCTGATGCAGCAGTAGGCCGTGGCAATGGGCAGCACGTCCCGGCGTGTCGGCATGCGCTGGAGCGCAAGCACTGGGATAGATTGATCACAGAACCGGAACGGACCGACCACCGCCACCGATTTGGAATGATCAGCCAACGGATCTGCTGATCCTGTTGCGAAGGACTGTTACCGGCCAGGAGCGGACGGTCAACGCCTAGGTTCAGGGGTGGCCTCGCCGCAGGCGAGGACATCCCCCTGCAACCTGTTGTTGGGCCTGCCCGCGCTATGCACTCTTCTTCTCCTTTGATTCTCTTATAGTGCGGCGTTTCCGCATCGCTGGCTTGGCTTGAAGCGCAGCGCTTTCTTTTCTACGAAGTGCCAGGAGGCAGTCGCTAGAGCGAGCGTCACCGGAACGGATATAGACAGCAGCTCGAGGTAGGACGTTCGCCTCCCCATCAGGGCCACGCCTATTTGCTGCACGGGCCACGCGTAGATGTAGATTCCATAGGAGAGATCGCCGACTTTCGAGATGTCTCGTAGGCCAGGCCATGACCGTAAGCCAATCGCGATCGTCAAGGGTGGAACCACAAACGCGAGGCCAAGTTTGGTCTGGTGAACGTGGATGAGCGCATAGCCCATGACCAGGAACAACAGGGTCGGCAAGTGGGTGCGGAGATACGGATAGGCTCGAAGTAGGCTTCCTGCGACGAAGAATAATCCGAAGTACGCCAGGATCGTTTCGCTGGACTGCAGGCCCGAAAGCGCAAAGTAGCCAGAAATACCCGCGGCCAGCACGATGGAAGAGCGACGTGTTGCCACGCCCGCAACCAGAAGGAGGGCGTAACAGCCGACCTCGTATTTAATGGTCCAAAGAGATCCGTTGGTAAGGTGCCTGGGGTTATCAGGGAATCCTGTCAGTCCGAGCGTGGCGATCACTGCCCATGTCAGCGGCATGGACACGCAGAGGGCCGGCACCACGCGTAAGGTGCGGCGGGCGGCAAAGCGCAGAATGTTCGGGTCTTTCAGCCAACTGGATGTGACCAGATAGCCGCTAATCGAGAAGAAGATGAGCACGCCGAGGTTGCCAAACGAATGGTCTCCGACGAACCTCGGCTCCCAACGTCCAGATAAGGCGAACTGGTGGCTGATCAGAACCAGGAAGGCGCCGATTAGCCGTAAAGCGTCGAAGTTGTTACGCGACGCGCTGTTCATCCCACTCCGTCCCCAGTTCTCTCGCCAAACATAGGGTCTGGAGAGGGCATTGAGGCGTCGAATTTATGTCCGCTTCGGGTCGGTAGCAGTCACTGAGCTGAATAATCCGCATGGCGGTGTGCTGATCAAGATTTCTTCGTCTTGGTGATCAATTTCATCGGCATGCGTTAGAGTCGGCCAGCCCCTTTTCACGAGTCCGTTTCTTGTCCGCGCCGCGTCCAGCCGCACTGGAACCACGCCGAGCCCGCATCGTGCGCTGGGTGCTGATCGTGGCCGGCGCGCTGTCGTTGGTGCTGGCCGTGGTCGGCATGGTGTTGCCCTTGCTGCCGACCGTACCGTTCCTGCTGCTGACGGCCGCCTGCTGGTCGCGCGCGTCGCCGCGCTGGCACCGCTGGTTGTTGTCGCGGCCGCGACTGGGGCCGGCGATCGCGCGCTGGGAGCGCGAACGTACGGTGCCGCGGCGGGCCAAGCTGACCGCGGTTGTGCTGATCGTGCCGTCGATGACCGCGTCGATCTGGCTGGTACGCGACCACGCGTGGCTGCCGTGGGTGCTGGCGGGCGTGGCCGTGTTGGTGATCCTGTTCATCCTGCGCCTGCCGGAAACGCACGACGGCGCGTGAGCATGCAGCGTCCAGCGTGGCCACGCGCTGCGATGACGACGGGCGCTTGAAGCGGCGGCTCAGTGCGCCCGATCGTGCCGCGGCCAGCGCAGCTCGGCCACCACCGGAAAGTGGTCGGACGGGTAGTGCCCGTCCTGCTGCGTGGTGATCGTGCGCACCGCGTCGGCGTGCAGGCCGCGGTAGAGGATCCAGTCGATGCGCCGGTCCGGCGTCCCGGTGAAATCGTGGAAGGTGGCTTCCGGGCCGCTGTGGCTGGTGGCGTCCAACCAGGCGTCCTGCAGCAATCCGGTGAGCAGCGCGTGGGCGGGGCTGGACGGCGCGGTGTTGAAGTCGCCGGTCAGCACGATCGGCAAGGCCGCGGGCAGGGCTTCGAGCCGGTGAAGGATTTCCTGCGCCGCACGGGTGCGCGCCAGCTCGTCCTGGTCGCGGTAGGGGAAATGCGTATTGGCGTAGTAGAAGCGCTGGCCGCTGGACTTCAGCTCGAATATCGCCCAGGTCACCATGCGCGGGAACGGATGGCCCCAGCTGATGCTGCCGGGCTTGTCCGGCGTGTCGGACAGCCAGTAGTCGCCGGACTCCACCAGCTTGAGCCGGTCGGTGCGATAGAACACGCCCATGTGCTCGTCGCCATCGTCGCCGTGGCGGCCGCGCCCAAACCAGGTGTAATGCTTCAGTTTGCCGACGAGATAGTCGCCCTGCAGCTTGTACAGTTCCTGCGTGCCGATTATGTCGGGCTGCTGTTCGCGGATCGTGCGCACCATCAGGTCGCGGCGCAGCTCCCAGCGGTTCACGCCGTCGTCGGGGCTGGGCAGGCGCACGTTGAAGGTCATCACGCGCAGCGTCTGCGCCGCGACCGGTTGGAACGGGATGGACAGCATCGCCACGGCAAGCAGCAGCTGGATGAGGCGCATGGGCGGCTCCCTTGAACACGTCGAAACGGGACGGACTGACCGTAGCATAGCGGTGCCGCCGACGTGATGATGCGGGCGGATCGAGTCGCGCAGCACGGAAGGACGGCCGCGTGCGCGGCCGTCCGCGGTGTCACTCCTCCTCGCTGCCGTCCAAGCCGGTCGGGCCGCCGACCGCGCTGGCATAGTTGCGCTGCATGTACTGCTGCGCCACGGTGGAGATGCGCACCAGCATGCCGTTGTCGGTGCCGCCGATGCTCCATGCGCCGCCCATGGCCGCGGCACGCTGGTAGAACTGCGGGTCGGCGATGACCTTGCCGGTGTCCGCGTCGATCAGGCGCACTTGCATGACCACGGCCGAGCTGCCGGCCATGGCGCCGGCGAAGAAACGCTTGCCGCCGCTGACGAACTTCAGCTCGGTGACGCGCGGTTCGATCTTCAGTGTGCGGCCTCCCTGGCCCTTGTGCTCCCAGCGGGTGACGGTATCGCCGAGCTTCTGCTGCACGTTGGCCGCGATCTTCGCCATCGCCGCATTCTGTTCGCGCACCTCGGCCGTCGTGGCCACCACGGGTTGCAGCTGGAAGTGCTGGAACGCCGACAGTGCTTCCTGCGGCGGCGGGTTGTCGGTGGCGGTCGGCCGGATATGGGTAACGCAGGCACAGCACGACATGGCCAGCAGTGCCGGCAGCATCAGACGAGACTTCATTGGATTCCCCTGTCGAATGTCGCGGCTCCATTGCATCGCGACGCCGGCAGCATAACCGGGGAAATTCCTGTGGGTGAAAACATCCCCAAGCCGGCGCGCCTGCCTGCGCTGTCGGTGCCGGAAACGGGCCGGGCATGCGCTGGCTGCGTGGATGGGGCGCGCTGCTTCTTGCCATGGCAGGTGTGCCGCATACAGTCGACGGCGGCTTATTGATATATGACCGGCACGGCTTCAAAGTAGGCAGGCATGGCGGATTCGGTGCACGTTCTGCGGAACGCGATATTCACCGGTGCAGCGGGGGCTGCGCGCCATGCATGGGATGTTCATGGATCAACAGGGGGAAAGGATGAAGCGACTGTTTCCAGTGCTCGCGGCACTGCTCGCGGCGTGCCTGTGCGCGCCCGTCACCGCGCAAGATAACCCTATCGAGGCCTTGCCCTGGCAGAAGGGGCCGACTACCGTCCAACTGGGTACGCACGCCTCGCTGCAGGTACCGGAAGGTTATGCGTTCCTGGACGCCAAGGGCACCAAGGCATTGAACCTGCTGATGGAAAATCCTTCTGGCGATGGCGACGACTACGCGCTGGTGGACAACGGCGGCGATTGGGTGGCGTACTTCTCCTACGCGGATACCGGCTACATCAAGGACGATGAACAGATAGATGCCGATGACATCCTCGACTCCATCCGCAGGGGTACCGAGCAAAGCAACACGGAGCGGCGCTCGCGCGGCTGGGAGGAACTGCGCATCCTTGGCTGGAGCGCGAAACCCGAGTACGACATCCAGCTCAAGTCGCTGGCCTGGTCGATCCTGGCCGAGACTGTTGGCACACAACAGAAAGTGGTGAACTACAACACGCGCTTGCTGGGCCGTTACGGCGTGATGGAAGTGGTGGTGGCGACTGCCCCCGACAAACTTGGTCACGCCGTCGAGAGCTTCAAGAGTGCGGTGCCGGGGTTTCAGTTTTCCCCCGGCGAAACCTATGGCGAGTATCAGCCCGGTGACCACGTTGCAGCATATGGCCTGGCGGCGCTCATCACCGGAGGTGCCGCAGCGGTTGCCGCGAAGAAGGGCTTTTTCGCCGTGATCGGCGGTTTCCTGGCGGCGACCTGGAAGTTCCTGCTGATCGGCCTCGCTGCCATGGGTACTTGGTTCAAGTCGCTTTTCCAGAAGAAGCGCTAGGGGATGCTGCTGTCCGATCCGTGGATGCTGATGGGCGCGGTCCTTGGTCTGTACCTGTACGACGCCGCCCTTCTGCTGTTCCACAACGAGGTAGTGCTGGAGGTGCGGCGGCGCGATTTCGTCGTCTCCGGCGGCTCGGCTTTGGAGTTTGGTGGCCGGCACCTGTTCCTGCCGAACCCGTGTTGCCCGCATCGAGTGCTGCTGCGACTGGCCTGGTCCGCAGCCGCATCACCACCGCGGCAGCGGGCACGCTGGCAGCGTGCCAGGCTCACGCTGGTGACCCTCGCGCCGTGGACGTGGTTGCTGCTGGGCCTATTCTTCGTGGGGTTGCCCGGGGCGCTCTGGCTCGGTACGCATGTCGTGCTGCTGGGCTGGCTGCTGTCGACCTATCTGGTGATCGTGGCGATGCTGGTCCAGGTGTACCGCTGCCGGAAGGCGCTGAACCTCTCGGCGCGAGCGGTGCTGGCGCTGGCATTCGATGCGCTGCTGTGCGCGCCGTTCGCACTGAACATCGTCAGGAAGATCAGTCTGCGGCAAGAGGCTGTTCCCGACCTGCGCCGTGCCGCCTCGTCGCTCCTGTCGCCCGTACAGCAGACTGTGCTGCTCGGCCTGTTGCGCGAGAGAATTCGCACCAGCCTGGATTTCGCGGAGCCGGGCAGTGCGGCCAGCAACTCGTTGCGGGCCTGCCTGAAGCACTTTGAGGACAGCGCGCCATGACCGTTACGCAGATCGTCGTCATCCTCGCCGGGTTGTTCTTCGGCTACCGCCTGGTCAGCCACCTGCTTTCGCCGGGCACAGGCGAACAGGATGGGTTGCATCGTCCTTCCGGCGGACAGGACGAACGTAATGACGTTAACGGCCGGCGGCGCGACCACGGCCCGGCGTGGAGCGATGCGCCATCGTCCGAACGGCCGGCCGCGTGGCACCAGGTGCTGGGCGTCGCCGAATCCGCCAGTCTGGATGAGATTGAGCACGCCTACCGGCAACAGATCAGCCAGTACCACCCGGACAAGGTGGCCCGGCTCGGCGAGGATCTCCGCCAACTGGCCGGGCGTCGCTCACAGGAGATCAATGCCGCGTACGACATTGCCACCCGGCTGCGGCGCGGATAGCCGAAAGCCGTTGACGGCACGGAGCACGTCATTCGCGGGATCGCGAGGTTGCATCGGCGGGGCGATGGTTACACGCTGTCGCGTGTGTACCCACAGCATCGGTCCATGATCATGAAATCATTCCTTCGATTTGCCCTTTCCGGACTGTTGGTCCTGTTCGCCGCCACTGCGGCGGCCCTCCAGCCTGATGCGCTGAAAACGCGGGCCTATATCGACCACGCATGGACCACGCTGACGCGTTCGATGGATGACTGCTCGGCCCTGCGCGATCCCAAGGTGGGCACGCAGCCGGTGCTGTACCTGCCGGCGAACCTGCCGACGCCGCCGGACCTGGCGGCGGTGAAGGCGCGCTGCAACGTCGACGTGCACGTGCTGCCCCGGGCGGTCGGCCAGCTCGGCGACATCGCACCGACCACGCTGCCGCGGCAGGGCCTGCTCTACCTGCCGCATCCGTACGTGGTGCCGGGCGGCTTCTTCAACGAGATGTACGGCTGGGACAGCTATTTCATCGTGCTCGGCCTGGTCGCCGACCATCGCGAGGCGCTGGCGCGCGACATGGTAGAGAACGCGCTGTTCGAGGTGCAGTACTACGGGGCGGTGCTCAACGCGAACCGCACCTACTACCTGACCCGTTCGCAGCCGCCGTTCCTGAGTTCGATGATCCGTGCCGTACTGGACGACCCGGACAGTTTCAAGAGCAAGGCCGAAGCCCATGCGTGGCTCGAACACGCCTATCCGCTCGCCGTGCGCGACTACTCCACCTGGACGCGCAAGGAACACCGGGCCGGCGACACCGGTCTGGCGCGCTACTACGACTACGGCGGCGCGGCGCCGGTGCTGGAGATGCGCGACAGCAGCTACCTGCGCGGCGTGATCGACTGGCTGATCGCGCACCCGTCGGAGGATCCCGGCTACCTGGTCAAGGCTTCCGAACATCCGGACGCGGCGGAAGTCGCGCGGCTCAAGGCCGCCAGCTGCGACGTCGAGGCCTCGAAGGTGTGCGCCGGCGCCTGGTCGAAAGGCTATCGCCTGAGCGCCGACTACTACCTCGGCGATCGCGCGATGCGCGAATCGGGTTTCGACACCACCTTCCGCATGGGCCCGTTCGGCGGTTCCACCCACCAGTACGCGCCGGTCGATCTGAACAGCCTGCTGTACCGCTACGAGCGCGACCTGCACGATTTCGCCGTGCAGCTCGGCAACGATGCGGACGCCCAGCGCTGGGCCGGCGCTGCCGATGCGCGGCGCGCGGCGATCGACAAATACCTGTGGCGCGCCGGCAAGGGCATGTACATGGACTACGACTTCGTCACCGGCAAGCCGTCGGACTACGACTTCGTCTCCACCTACTATCCGCTGTGGGCCGGTGCCGCGTCGAAGCAGCAGGCCAAGGCGCTGCGCGGCAAGCTCGGCATCTTCGAACGCAAGGGCGGGCTGCAGATGAGCGACCACGCCAGCGGCGCGCAATGGGATGCGCCGTTCGGCTGGGCGCCGACCAACTGGCTGGCGGTGGCCGGCCTGGATGCCTACGGCTTCCACGACGACGCCCGCCGCATCGCGCGCGAGTTCACCGGCACCATCGACCGCAGCCTCGCCGACGACGGCACCATCCGCGAGAAATACAACATGGCCAGCGGCAATGCCGACGTGAAGATCAGCGCCGGCTACAAGGACAACGTGATCGGCTTCGGCTGGAGCAACGGCGTGTACCTGAAGATGCAGGCGCTGCTACGGCAGAAATAATCCGGTCCGGCGGTGCCCGCTTGCGCGTGCCCCGGGCGCCGCCGTTGCGGCATACTTCCCGCGGCGAGGCACACCGCACAGGGGAAGAGCAGGCATGACATGGGGGTGGGTCGTCGTGGGCACGCTCGCCCAGCTGATGCTGGGCCTGTTCCTGTTCATGCTGGTGGTGTTTTCCGCATCCAGCATGGACGGCGTCGGCAAGCTCGCCGGGGTGCACTCGAAGATCCTCGCGCTGTCGCTCTTCGGGCTGCCCGCCACCTGCGTCGTGAGCGCCGGCATGCTCATCCACCTTTTACCGAAGCGGTGGCAGTCCGTCGTCATGGTGGTGGCACGCCGTGCCGCTGGCAGCGGCTGCCGTGTATCTCGTCTACGCGATCAGCCTCGGAAAGCGGATTGAGGCGCTCCGCGAGAAGGAAACGGGTTCACGCAACTCAACAGGGGAAGGGAAATGAATACCTACAATCCGTACGAGGCACCGAAGGCTGACATCGCGGCGCCGGTGGCTGGGGGCGACGCGCTGAAGCGCGAAGCGCTGAGCCTTGGCGCGGGCTGAGGCAGGTATCGGGCCGGCGGATCGGAGTACTCTTTGCCCTCGCATGGCGTCATGCACGGCTGTCGATTCTTCGCGCATTCAACTCGGACGGGTGAGCACGATGGCGAACTTCCGCATTCCCGGCCCCACCTTGTGGGGCGCGCAGTTTTCACAGAACGCGGGCAGCCTGTTCAACCTGCGCGCCGGGTTTCCCGGGCAGGATGTCTGCAGCACGCCGCTGACGACCGCCTTCCACCTGTTGCCGGTGCAGCAGTCGCCCGGCATGTGCCTGGCCGGCATGGGCCAGTTCAATGCCGCGCCGGACGTATCGTTCCTGTTCCGCATGTGCCTCAACCCCAGGGTCGGGTTGACCGACCAGGACTTTGCGGACGCCGCGGCCGGGCTGGGTGTGGAAGTCGCCGCGATCAAGGCGGTGGCCGAGGTGGAAGCGCCGGGCAAGGCGTTCGACGAGTCCGGGCGGCCACGCATCCTGTATGAGCGACACTATTTCCATCGCCTCACGCAGGGCCGCTACGACAAGCAGCACCCGGATATCTCGAACACCCTGGGTGGCGGTTACGGCAAGTTCTCCGCGCAGTATGGCAAGCTCGAGAAGGCCTATCTGCTGGATGCGGAGGCCGCGCTGAAATCGGCCTCGTGGGGGCGCTTCCAGATCATGGGCGAGAACCACCCGGCCGCGGGCTACACCTCGGTGCAGGCGTTCGTGCTGGCGTTGACCCGTTCGGAGGCCGCGCATCTGCAGGCCTTCACCCGTTTCGTCATGGCCAACAATTCAATGAACGAAGCCTTGCGGAAAAAGGAGTGGGCGGCGTTTGCCAAGGCCTACAATGGCAAGAACTACCAGCAGAACGACTACGACACCAAGCTGAAATCGGCCTACGACAAATTCACGCGGGGATCGGCGAAACCATGAGAAATACCGTCAGCCTGGTGCTGCTACTGTCGCTCGTTTCCTCATGCGCCTATTCCGTTCAGCCCGCCACCGGATCGCTGTGCCACGCACCGGAAACCACGTACTTCAGCTGCCGGACCACGCGCCACACGACGGTCAGCCTGTGCGGTACGCTGCCGTCGAACCTGCAGTACCGCTACGGCAAGGGCGCGCAGGTGGAGTTGCAGTTTCCCGATGACCCGGCGACGGGCGCTCGGCAACTCGGCTACGCGCACTACTCGCGCTTCCAGGTCGAGCGCACCGAGGTCACCTTCAGTCACATGGACGCCGACTACGCCGTGTTCGACTACACCGAGAACGACCGGCGCAGCGCCGGCGTGCACGTCACCACCGCGGACGGCAAGGAGTCGGAGGTGCGCTGTACCGGTCCGGTGCAGGGGCAGCTGGCGCCGCTCGGCAAGAGCCTGCGCTGCGACAGCGACAACGCGCTCAACGGCGGGCAGTGTCCCTGACGCGGGTCAGGGCTTCGCGCCCGGTGTTTTGACGATCTCGCTCTCGACCACCATGTCCAGCACGTACGCGCTGGACGGTGCGTCGGCCGGCGGCCGCTTCAGCGGATCGCGCTTCACGCGCAGCACGTTGCGTACGCCGGGCTCGTGCACGTAGCCCTCGATGTCCTGCTGCAGCGGCTGCCACGGGCCGGGCTCGCCCGCGCGCAGGCCGTTCGCGTCGTAGTGGCGTTCGCGCACCTGCAGGCAGGTCTTGTCCGGCACCAGAGGGTGCCGGCAGGGCACCGTCTGCGGCGCCACTTCCAGGAACAGCGTTTCGCCGGGCCCGCCATAGCGCGTCTCGGCGGTGGGCTGGCCGGCGAACGTGAGGGTCTGGCCGTTGGCGGCCGCCAGGGTGAGCAGCGGCGTGCCGCCGGGCGTCGACACGATCAGTGAGGGCCGGTCCCGCAGCACGGCCTTGATGGTGGTTTCGCGCTGCATCAGGGTGGCATCCGTGCAGGCCATCATGGTCTGCAGCAACGAAGCAGTGACCAGGTGGCCGTCGACGATCTTGTAGTCGCCGCCGATCGCGTTGCAGGCGTTGTGCACGCTGAGCTGGTCGGTGGTGAAGTCGAGTTGCAGCGGCGGCTTGTCCGTCTTGCCGAACAGCGCGTCGAGGCGCTGGTTGCTGGCGTCGACGGCGTCGTGCAGCTGCCAGTGGTAACGCGTGAGGGTGTGGGTCGATGTCGGCATGTCATCGCCGGCCGGCGCAGGCACGGCCGCTTGCGTGTTCGACTCCGGTGTCGCCATGCAGGCGGCCAGCACGAGCGGGAGCAGCCACAGAAAGTTTTTCATGCGATGCCTCCGGAAGGACATATGCCGCGAGGGTAGCGCAGGCGCAGCCGGTGGTGACGCGGCCGGTTCAGTGCGCATTGAGGCTCGCGGTCATGGCGCGCCCGCGGCTGCACTTGAGGTAGGGCGAGGCGTGCAGCCAGCGCGCATCGGGGTAGTAGGAAAACACGTACTGGCCGCCCTTGAGCGTGTCGATCAACGGGCGCGCGATCGCGTTGCGCACGGCGGGGCAACCGTAGCTGCGGCCGATGCGGCCCTGCTGGCGGGCGAAGGCGGAGTTGACATAGGACGCGCCGTGGATCACCAGCGCGCGTGCCAGTGCATGGTCGTTGGTGCCCGGTTCGAGGCCTTCCATGCGTAGCGAGTAACCGTTGCGGCCGACGTAGGTGTCCAGCGTGCGGAACAGGCCCAGGCTGGATTGCAGGCTCTCCGGCCGGTTCGAGAATGCCGTGGCCAGGTTCTCGCCGGTGTTGCGGCCGTGCGCCACCAGCTCGTGGTACAGCAGCTTGCGTTTGGCCAGGTCGAACACCCACAGCCGCGGTTCGGTCGAGGGCTTCGAATAGTCGATCACCGCCAGCCGGTCGGATGGCGGCTGGCCCTGTGCAGCGGCGCACTCGGTGGCGGCGAGCGCCAGGCCGATCACCTGGGGGTTCGCGTGCGGTGCGAGCTTGCTGAGCGCGTCCTGCAGTGACGGTTCCGCGGCATGCGCCGCAGCGAAGCAGCCGGCGAAAAGCAGCATCAGGGTGGCGGCGTGGCGCAGGAATCGGCTCATCGGAACGGCTTGGCGTGGGGCGGATCAGGCATGCGGCTGTCGATCCTAGCAGTCCCCCGTTAAGAACGCGTCCAGCACGGCGGGGCGGCGCCGCGCGCGTTTGCGCCGACATGCGGCTGTGCTATGACAGGCCGGAACTTTGCGCAGGATCGTGCCGTGCCGTCCAAACCTTCCCGTGTCGTTCACGCCATCGCCCTGCTGGGGCTGCTGCTGGGAGCCGCCGTGCATGCGCAGCAGCCCGCCGCCGAGCCACCGCTGAGTCCGGTGGCCGAACAGATCCGCGACCGGGTCGAGCAATGGCGCGGCGCGCATGCCGACGCCGATGCCCCCGGCCAAGCGGTGGCGGATTTCTACGAACAGAACCGGTTCGCGCCGGCATGGACGCGCCCGGGCGATCTCGACCAGTTGCTGGCCGCGCTACGCGACGTGGCCGGCGATGGCCTCGATCCGGAAGACTATGGACTGAGCGAACTGCAGCGCCAGCGCGTCGTGCCGGGCGACCCGCAGGCGACGCCACAGCAGCGTGCGCAGTTCGACCTGCTGGCCACCGATGCCTGCCTGGCCGCGCTGATGCATCTGTATCGCGGCAAGGTCGATCCGGCCACGCTGGACACGCACTGGAACTTCGACCCGCGCCAGCTCGACCAGGCGCAGGGCCTCAAGGCGGTGCGCGACGCGCTGGCGCAGGGCGCGGTGGGCCCGCTGTTCGCGCGCGCCCGTCCGCAGAACCCGCTGTACGGCCAGTTGCGCGCGGCGCTGGCGAAACTGCGCGAGGTGGCGGTGCAGGGCGGCTGGCCGCCGCTCGCCGACGGCCCCACGCTGAAGCCGGGCAGCCGCGATCCACGCGTACCGGCGCTGCGCCAGCGGCTGCAGCTGGTCGGCTATCCGGTGGGTGGAAGTGTGGACGACCTGTACGACCCGGCGCTGGAAGCCGCGTTGAAGCAGTTCCAGCGCGAACAATACCTGGCCGCGGACGGCCACCTGGGCAAGGCCACGCTGGCCGCGTTGAACGTGCCGGTCGCGGCGCGCATCGAGCAGCTGCGGGCGAACCTGGAGCGCGCGCGCTGGCTGCTGCACCAGCTGCAGGGCGAGTTCGTGGTGGTCGACATCGCCGGCTACCAGGTCGCCTACTACAGGGACGGCAAGCCGGTGTGGCGTTCGCGCGTGCAGGTGGGCAAGCCGTACCGCAGCACGCCGGTGTTCAAGTCGAAGATCACCTACCTCACGCTCAACCCGACCTGGACGGTGCCGCCGACCATCCTGAAGAACGACATCCTGCCGAAGGTGCGCAGGAACCCGGGCTACCTCGCCGCCAACCGCATCCGCGTACTCGACGGCCAGGGTCGCGAGTTGTCGCCGGCCAGCGTGAACTGGGCCAACCCGCGCGGCATCGTGCTGCGCCAGGATGCCGGTCCGGGCAATTCGCTGGGCCGGCTGGTGATCCGTTTTCCCAACGACTACGCGGTCTACCTGCACGACACGCCGCACCAGGAACTGTTCGCCAACGAGCAGCGCGCGAACAGCTCCGGCTGCATCCGGGTGGAGCGTCCGCGCGAACTGGCCGAGCTGCTGCTGGACGACCCCGCGCGCTGGAATCGCGCGGGCATCGACCGCGCGATCGACACGCTGAAGACCCAGACCGTGATGCTGCGTCAGCCGGTACCGTTGCTGCTGGCGTACTGGACGGTGGACCTGCGCGAGGACGGCCGCGTCGGTTTCCGCCCCGACGTCTACCAGCGCGACCCGCCGCTGCTCGCCGCGTTGGGGCGCCCGCGCGTGTCGCCATGGCTGCCGGCGGCCGCCATGCAACCCTGAAGCAAAAAAGGCCGCGCCGGCGGGAGCGCCGGGCGCGGCCAAGGTTTGAACCGATCCACTGCCAATGCATCGGGTGCCGGTGACGGAGCGATCCGCGCCGGCCCGGGCAGTGTGCCGAGCGTAGGTCTCACGGGCTGGGATTGCCCTGATCCCGGTCAGGGCGCCCGGCCGGGCTGGCCGCCATCATCGCCGTCGGCGGATGTCCCGCCCTGGAGACCGTACCGATGCTGTTTCAAGTGAAGGATCTTGCCGGTGATACCGGCGCCATCGCCGCCATCCTGCGCGCCCATGACGCCAACGCGCAGGTCACCGGCGATCCCGCCGCGGGACAGATCGACGTGGCGGCGCAGCTGACCTCCAGCCAGGTCATCACCGCCCTGCACGACGCGGGCTACGAGGCCGTCCGCGTATCCGAGCCGCGGCAGATCCACGTCAGCGGCGGCAGCACGTGCTGCGGCAGCTGCTCATGAGGCGTTGACGTCGTCGTCCGTGCCGCGTGGCCGCGCCGAACGCGGCTTGCGCGGCCCCGGCGCGGAATGCCGGCCCTGCGCGGCGTCGATCGCGTCGATCCAGCCCGCGCGCGCGCCCGGAAACGCGTCCGCGTACGGCACGTACGGCTTGATGTCGAGGATCGGCGTGCCGTCGAGCAGGTCCACCCCGCGCACGCGCAGCGTGCCGTCTTCGACCGCGACCAGCTCCACCGCGGACAGGCCGATCGCGTTCGGCCGGTGCGGCGAGCGCGTCGCCAGCACGCTGCGCTTGCCGCCGCCGCGCGGCGGGCGCACCTCGGCCTTCCAGCCTTCGCTGCGGTGGAACGCGAACAGCAGCCAGATCCGCTCAAAGCCGGCGAGATCCCGCCAGGCCGCCGCGGGGAAGCCCGCCACGAACTCGATCACCGCCTCGGCCACCGCCTGCGTCTCGGTACCGGCCACCACGGTGGACTGGTGCGGCGCGTCGATGCGCCGCGCGTACGGCGAGCGCACGAACGCGATCGGATGGCAGGACAGGACGTGCAAGCTATCGGGCGCGGTGCTCATTGCGGCATTATCCACCTTCGCCCCGCTTCCCCCGCCGAGGACGCCATGAAATTTCTTGTGATGATCTACTGCGACGACGCCTTGCTGGACGCGCTGCCCGAGGGTGAGTTCGACCACATGATGCGCGGTTGCCTCCACCACGCCGACGAGCTGCAGGCCGACGGCTGCCTGCTCGGTTCGCAGCAGCTCGAACACCCGGCCACGGCACGCACCCTGCGCGTGCGCGGCCAGCACAGCAGCGTCGTCGACGGGCCGTTCGCCGAAACCAAGGAATACCTGGGCGGCTTCAACCTGATCGAGGCCGCCGACATGGACGAGGCGGTGCGGGTCGCCGCGGAGTTCCCCTGGGCGCGTACCGGCGCGATCGAGATCCGCCCGGTGCGCGACATGGATGCGGTCAGGCGGCGGGTGGGCGCGTGAGCATGCGCGACGACGACGATTTCGACACCGGTCCGGACTTCGACGAGGAGGACGACTCGGTCGAGGCGAAGGTCTGGCAGTTGCTGCTGCTGATCAACCCCGGCGACGAGGAGACCGCGCTGCAGCAGTTCGCGGACTACCGCGAGGCCGCGGCGGAGGTGGAAGACGCGGAGCCGGTCGAACTGGTCGGCCGGGTGATCGACTGGCGCTCCGGCTTCATGGTCGACGAGCACGACCTGCGCTCGCTGGTGCAGGCGCTGGACGAGCTGAGCGCGCGCTGGAACCTGTCGATCGACTGGAACGGCGACCCGGACGACGACGACTTCTTCGACGACACCGACGCGGGCACCCTGCTCGGCATCGCCTACGACCGCCTCGCCGAATTCGGCTATACGGTGTGGTCGTGGGAAACCGCCGACGAGGCCTGCGCCGGCTGGATCACCCTGACCCGCGACAACGAACCGATGCGCGAACTGGCCACGGCGCTGCACATCAACCTGCGCCTGGGCAGCGACGTGGGCTGAACGGCGAAACAGTAGGGAACGGAACAAGCATGCTGCAATTGATCGGTTTCGATGGCGACGACACGCTGTGGCACAGCGAGGGTTACTACCGCGCGGCCAGCGAGGCGTTCGCCGCGATCATGGGGCGCTACGTGGACCTCGGCGACCAGCACGTGCACGACAGCATGCTGGCCACCGAACAGCGCAACCTCAAGCTGTTCGGCTACGGCGCCAAGGGCATGGCGCTGTCGATGGTGGAAACCGCGATCGCGATCAGCGACGGCCGCATCACGGCGACGGACATCCATCGCCTGGTCGAGCTGGGCAAGACCGTGCTGCAGCATCCGGTGGAACTGCTGCCCGGCATCCGCGAAGCGGTCGAGGCGGTGGCGCAGCGCTACGAGGTGGTGCTGATCACCAAGGGCGACCTGTTCCACCAGGAAAAGAAGGTGGCCGAGTCG
This sequence comes from Rhodanobacter soli, assembly GCF_040548735.1. Classification (NCBI taxonomy): domain Bacteria; kingdom Pseudomonadati; phylum Pseudomonadota; class Gammaproteobacteria; order Lysobacterales; family Rhodanobacteraceae; genus Rhodanobacter; species Rhodanobacter soli. Next base: position 53,340 of record NZ_JBEPSD010000004.1, read on the forward strand.
GGGCTGGCCGACCTGTTCCGCCGCATCGAGATCGTGTCGGAGAAGAACGCCGCCACCTACCGGCGCGTGCTCGGCGAATTCGCGCTGCAGCCGGCGCAGTTCGCGATGGTCGGCAACTCGCTGCGCTCGGACATCGAGCCGGTGGTGCGCCTGGGCGGCTGGGGCGTGCACCTGCCGTACCACGTGACCTGGGCACACGAACTGGAGAACGGCCTCGGCGCCGACGAACCGCACGTGCTCACGGTGGACGCGCCGGCGGCTATCCCGGCGGCGGTGGAACGCTTGCGCGAGCTGGCGGTTTAGTCGTCGAAGCCGGTGTAGCCCTCGGGGAAGATCGGCGTGCCGTCCGCTTCCAGCCCCGTCATGTCGGCCAGCGCCTTCGCCGCGGCGGCCTCGGCGAGATCCTTGTCGCGGAAGCTGCGGTTCTCGCAGATCGCGTAGTACACCGGGAAGCCGTGGCGGCGCGGCGTGACCGCGAGCCAGGCGGAGTAGCGCGAACCTTCCAGGGTGGCGCCGGAGCGGGCAAGGTAGTTGTCGAACTCGCGCTCGGCCATGGTCGTCGGTTCCGGTCGGAAAGCGTGCAGTGTATAGCGCGCCGTGCTTGCCTCATCATGCGGCGATGACCGCCGACGATCTGCCCGTGCCGCGCATCGTGCTGGACACCAACGTGTGCCTGGACCTGTTCCTGTTCCGCGATCCCTCGTGCGCGCGGCTGCTGGCGGCGTTGCAGGCCGGCACGGTGCAGGCGGTGACCCGCGACGATTGCCGCGAGGAATGGCAGCGCGTGCTGCACTATCCGCAGCTGCCGATCGAGGAACCCATGCGGCCGGGGTTGCGCGCCGCGTACGACGCGCTGCTGCAGCCGCTGCCGCCCGCGGCGAGCGGCGCGCCTGACGAGGCGTGCCTGCCGCGTTGCGCCGATCCGGACGACCAGAAATTCCTGCAGCTGGCGCTGGCCGCACGGGCCAGCTGGCTGCTCAGCAAGGACAAGGAGCTGCTCAAGCTCGATCGCCGGACGCGCCGCGCCGGGTTGTTTGCGATCCTGCTGCCGCAGGACTGGTTGCCGGCGGGATGTTGATGGCGCAGGCAGCACTGCTCGTCAGCGTGATGACGCCGTTGCCCGCGGATTTCGCGCCGGCATGCAGTCCGGCGTCTCGGCGCGAGCATCGTGGCTGACGCAGAAGCGGAAGCCCATCGGCAGATCGGTGACGTCCCGACTCGTGCCGCTCGCCAGCGCGAACTCTCCGACCGGATCGGTCGCGCACGGCGCGGCCGGCGGCGCCATCGTGCAGTCGCGCGGAAACAGTTCGTAATGGCAGCTGCCGCTGACGCTGGCGATGCAGGCGAAGTGGGCGATGCCGGCGACGACGCGGGTCTGGCTGTAGAGCACCTCGGTGCCGTCGGCGAATGTGCGCGTGACGACGGTCCGGTCGCCCCAGCCATCGCTGCCGATCAGCGCGAGAAGAAAGTAAAGCGCGGCGATGAGGTAGTGCATGGGTAACCTGCCTTGGTCGGTGGGGCAGCGTGGGCAGCCCGGCTACATGTTGCGGAACAGCGCCATGAACGGCTGGCTGACGGTCAGCGTTTCCGGCCGCTGCCGCAGCCGCACGACGCCCCTGCCGGTGTCGTCGCGCACGATCGAGGCGATCGCCTTGATGTTGACGATGGTGGAGCGGTGGATCTGCTTAAACACGGCCGGGTCGAGCACCTCGAGCAGTTCGCGGATCGGCGTGCGCAGCAGCGCCTCGCCGTCGCCGGTCATCACCGTGGTGTACTTGTTGTCGGCGCGGAAGTAGGCCACGTCGTCGAGCAGGATGAGCCGGGTTTCGCGGCCGGCGCTGGCGGTGACCCAGTTCAGCGGCGGCTGCGCGCGCGGCGACAGGCTGCTGCCGAGCTGCCGGACCAGCGCGGCGAGCGTGGCGCTGTCGGCGGGTCCGGCGGCCGCGCGCGCCTGCAGGCGCTGCACGGTGGCGGCCAGCCGGTCGGCGGCGATCGGCTTGAGCAGGTAGTCGATCGCACCGCGTTCGAAGGCGTCGATGGCGTACTGGTCGTAGGCGGTGACGAACACGACCTGGGTGGCCGGGCTGACCTCGGGCAGGGCGGCAGCCACGTCCAGGCCGGTCAGGCCGGGCATGCGGATGTCGAGGAAGGCGACGTCGGGGCGGTGTTCGGCGATCGCCTCCAGCGCGCTGGCGCCGTCCTCGCATTCGGCGACGATGCGCAGTTCCGGCCAGGCCTTGCCGAGCTGTTCCAGCAGGGCCTTGCGCAGCAGGGTTTCATCCTCGGCGACGATGGCTTCAAACATGTGGCGCGTCCTGGGCGAAGGTGGCGGGAACGCTGATCGTGGCGGCGGCCCCGCTGGGGAAATTGGCGGCGAGGGTTAGCGTGGCGGCGGCGCCGTAGACCAGGCGCAGGCGTTCGCGCACATTTTTCAGGCCGATGCCGCTGCCGTCGGCTGCGCCGCTGAAGCCCAGGCCGTCGTCGGCCACGGTCACCGCCACCTGGCGGTCGTTGCGGCGGCCGAAGATCCAGATGGTGCCGTCGCCGGGGCGCGGTTCCAGCCCGTGCTTGATGGCGTTCTCCACCAGGGTCTGCAGCATCATCGGCGGCAGCGGCGTGGGCAGCAATTCGTCGGGCACGTCGAGCTGCAGGTTCAGGCGCGAACCCATGCGGATCTTCAGGATTTCCAGGTAGGCGCGCGAGCGTTCCAGTTCCACGCCCAGGGTGGACAAGGCGCGGTCGGTGCGCGGCAGCGAGTGGCGCAGGTATTCGATGAGATGGCCGAGCATCGCATCGGCGCTGGCCGGATCGGTGCGGGTGAGGTACTGCGCGCTGGCCAGCGTGTTGTACAGGAAGTGCGGTTCGACCTGCGCCTGCAGCAGGCTGAGCCTGGCGATGGCCAGCTCCTTCTCGGTGACGGTCTGGGTGGCGGCGGTCTGCTCGCTGCGCCGGCGCTGGGACAGCTGCAGGGCGATGGTGCGGGTGATCGCCTCGGCGTTCTGCAGGTTGATGCCGTCGTCCACCTGCAGCCAGTTGCTCCAGGGCGCGAATGCCGGCTCGCAGATCAGGACGAGCCGGCTGGTGCCGTCGCCGCGGACCACGCTGGCGAGGATGCGGTTGTGCTGGCTCACGACCCAGCTCAGCGGGTTGTAGCGGCCCAGCAGCTTGATGCCGTAGGGGTCGAGATAGCGGGTGCTGGCGCGGATCTGCAGGTGGCTGCGCACGCTGTCGATCGCGTCGACGCCGGGCAGTTCGCGGATGGCGGCATCGAGCAGGTCGAATGCCTCGTCCGCCTCGAACGGTACCTCGATCTGCCGGATCTGCCGGTTGGTCAGCGCGGCGGCGGCGCTCAGCTTGCCATCGATCAACTGCACCCGCCCCAGGTGCGAGTACGCGCGGATGACGACGAACACGATCGTCACCAGACCCACCAGGGTGACCGCGTCGCCCAGCGGCGACCAGAACCAGTCGGCCACCGCGTACAACGCAAGAAACAGCAGGTACCAGGCGAGCACGAGCCGGGCCACGGAGAAGAGGCGCTTGATCACGGTGCGAGTCACGCTGTTCGGGAAGTGCTGCCGAGAATAGTCGGCGCGGAAGCGGAAATCCCCCGGCATGCGACGAAACCGGCGTCACGCCGACGAAGGCGGCCGGCGGCGGCGTAGACTGGTCCGCCCACCCGCCCAGTGGAGCACGTCCATGCTCACGCCATGCATCATCGACTGCCCGTATTGCGGCGAACCGATCGAGATCCTGGTCGACGCCTCGCTGCCCAGCCAGCAGTACATCGAGGACTGCCAGGTGTGTTGCCGCCCGATCACGCTGCGCGTGGAGGTCGACGCGGACGGCGAGCCGCAGGTGCGTGCGACCGGCGAGAACGACGCCTGAGCAAACACCTCCCCGACGCTCCCCACGGAGGTAAACCAGGTCAGGCGGCGGCCAGCTCCACCGACGTCATGATGCCGATGCCTTGCGCCTGCAAGGTGGCGCGGGTGGCATCGTCGCTGGCCGGCGTGACCGGGCGGCTGAGATCCCACAGCACGCTGGCGCGGAAGCCGAGATCGAGCGCGTCCTGCACGGTCCACAGCACGCACACGTCGCGCGCCAGCCCGCACACGACCACCTCGTCCACGCCGCGCTCGCGCAGCCAGCCGGCCAGGCCGGTGCTGGGGCGATGGCCGTGCGGGCCGTGGTTTTCGCGGAAGCCGCTGTAGGAATCCACACCAGGGTCGCTGCCCTTGCGGATCACCGCATCCAGCGCCGACCAGTCGATGCCCGGGTGCAGTTCGGCGCCCGGCGTGCCCTGCACGCAATGCTCCGGCCACAGTGTCTGCGGCTGGCCGTACAGGGTGATCTGTTCGAACGGCGCGCGGCCGGGATGCGAGCTGGCGAACGAGACGTGCCCGCGCGGATGCCAGTCCTGCGTGGCCACCACGTGGTGGAAGCGGCGTTGGCGCAACAGCGCGTCGATGCCCGGCACGATCGCATCGCCTTCGTGGCAGGCCAGCGTGCCGCCGGGCATGAAGTCCGGCTGCACGTCGACCAGGATCAGTGCGATGCGTGATGAGAGTGGCTGGTTCATGGACTTGCTTGCGCGGAGGCTCCGATGAAGTCTAGCGCGCGGCGCGCCGCCCCCGACGATGCCCCATAATGCGCGATGCAGTGGCAACACGGTTCAGGGGTGCGCGATGCAGTACGACCAGTCATGGATGGGTTACGGGATCGTCGGCGGGCTCCAGGCCGGCTTGATCGCCGCGGCGGCAGGGCTGCTGCTGTTTTTCGTTTTCCACTGGCTGGGCCGGCGCAACGGCTGGAGCTACGGTCCGCAGATCGGCTGGTCGTTCCTGCTGGCGACCGCGCTGACCGCCAGCGGCGACCTGTGGAACCTGTTCTATTTCAACTACGGCCAGCTGCAGTCGCTGCAGCTGCTGAAGGTGAAGCTGGCCGAGGTGCACGACCCGGACAGCATCGGCCTGCGCGCGCTGTGCGAGTTGCTGGGCGTGACCGCCGGCATCTACGTGGGCTGGGCGTTGTGCAGCGGCGATTGGCGCCGCCGCTTCGGCGGGCGCAGGTAGGGTTGTTCCGCTCCCGCCTAAAGTAGCGGGTCGAACAATCGTGCCACGTGCATCGCCACCCGGCGCAGGTAGGGCGCCTCGCGGTATTCGCGTTCGTCGATGGCGCGGGCACGGCCGAAGTCCTCGGTCAACATCGCGGCCACATTGGCGGCGAAGGCGGGATCGACGGCCATGGCGGCGACTTCGAAGTTGAGCCGGAACGAGCGGCTGTCCAGGTTCAGGCTGCCGATCGCAGCGGTGTCGCGGTCGATCAGCAGCGCCTTCTGGTGCAGGAAGCCGGGCTGGTAGCGGAACACGCGGATGCCGGTGCGCACGGCGTGGTAGGCATGCAGGGTGGAGGCGAGGAACACGGTGCGGTGGTCCGGCCGCGACGGGATCAGCACGCGCACGTCCACCCCGCGCAGCACCGCCAGCTGCAGCGCCGCGCGCACCGCGTGGTCGGGCACGAAGTACGGCGTGCTCAGCCACACGCGATCGCGCGCCGCATTGATCGCGGCGGCGAAGAACAGCGAGCCGGTTTCCTGCGGGTCGGCCGGGCCGCTGGCCACCACCAGCGCGCTGGCATCGCCGTCGCCGGGCGGCGTCGGCAGCAAGGGTGGCGGCGCGCCGGTGATCCACTGCCAGTCTTCGGCGAACAGTTGCTGCAGGTCGGCCACCGCGGGTCCGCGCAGTTCCAGCTGGGTGTCGCGCCACGGCGCCAGCGGCGGCTTCAGGCCCAGGTATTCGTCGCCCACGTTGAGCCCGCCGACGAAGGCGCGCGCGCCGTCCACCACCACGATCTTGCGGTGGTTGCGGAAGTTCAGCTGGAAGCGGTTGCGCCAGCGGTGGGTGGCGAAGCGATGGATCGCCACGCCGCCCGCGCGCAGGGTCTCGACGTAGCGCCGCGGCAGCGCATGGCTGCCGATGCCGTCGAACAGCACGCACACCTGCACGCCGGCCGCCGCGCGCTGCAGCAGCACCTGCTGCAGGCGCCGGCCCAGCGCGTCGTCGTGGATGATGAAGAACTGCACCAGCAGGCAATGCTCGGCCGCGGCCATCGCCGCCAGCATCGCGTCGAAGGCGGCCTCGCCGTCGATCAGCAGGCGCAGCCGATGGCCGCCGCGGAACGGCCGCCCCTGCAGTGCGCAGATGGCGGCGTAGCGGGCGCAGCCCGGGTCGACCGGCGGCACGGCGTCCACGGTCGCGGGCAGCGCGCGCGCGAGTGGCGCATGGCGTCCGGCGCGATAGCCGAGGAAGCGGCTGGAGCCTAGGTACAGGTACGGCAGCAAGGTCACGTACGGCAGCAACAGCAGGCCGAGCGTCCAGCCGATCGCGCCCTGCGGCGTGCGCGTGTGCATCACCGCGTGCATCGCCGCGAACAGGCCCAGCAGGTGCAGCAGGGCGATGCAGGCGGTGAGTGCGCTGGCGTTCATCGCGGGTGCGGCGGGCTCTCAGTCGCTCAACAGCTGGTCGGCCAGGTGGCGCGCCTGCTGGCGTATTTCCGGCATCGCGGTGGATTCCCACAGCGTGCCGCGCAGCAGGCTGCCGATGGCGAACAGGTTCGGCCAGTACTGCTCCCCGTGCCGCAGGTGGCCGTCGCTGTCGGCCTGCACGCCGAGGCCGAGCGGATCGGGGGCGATGTGCGCATTGGTGAGCAGCTGGCTGACCAGGCGGTGGTTGCTGCGGCGCAGGTCGGTATCCAGGCCGACGGTCTGGATCACCAGGTCGGCGTCCAGCACGTGGGTCGCGCCGGCATGGCCCACGGTCAGTTGCAGCGCGGCGCCGGCGACGTCCACCGCATGCACGCGTCCGCGCTGGCGTTGCAGCCGGCCGTCGCGTTCCAGCGCGGTGATCGCTTCATGTACCTGTGGCGGCATGCGATGGCGCACGCGTTCCCACGCCCAGCGTGCGTGGCGCATGAAGCGCGCGCGCTGTTCCGGCGACAGTTCGGCCCACAGGCCGGGCAGGTGCGGGCGCAGGCTATCGACGACGGCGCGCCATTCGGTGCCTTCCTGCGCGATCGCTTCGCGCAGCAGGCGCATCCAGCGGCGAATCTCCGGCGCGTCGTGCATCGCCTCGACCAGTGCGGCACCGTCGTCGGCGGGCGCGGCGGCGGCGTGCAGGTGCGCCTCGGGAAAGCGGCCGTGGCGGGAGATCGCGACGAATTCGGCCTGCGGCCATTGCGCGGACAATTCCAGCAGCACGTCGACCGCGGTCAGCCCCAGCCCGATCAGCACCACCTTGCGCGGCGGCGGTTGCAGTGCGCCGGTATTGGCCAGCAGGCGCCATGGATCGACCACGTAACGGCCGCTGGCGAGGGCGGCGGCGCTGACCCCGGCCAGCGGCTGCGGCGGCAACGCGCCCAGCGCCAGCACGGCGGCGTCGGCCGGATGGCTTTCCTCGCCATGGATCACGGTGACGCCATCGCGCTCGGGCACCAGTGCGTCGACCGCGAACGGGAGGATGTTGACGTGGTGCCCGTGCGCCTTGCCCTGCCGCAGCGCGCGCGCCACTTCCGCTTCGAGGTAGTCGCCGTAGCGGCGGCGCGGCAGGAAGTCGGTGCCGGCGATGGCGGGGTCGTCGCGCTGCACGAAATCCAGGAAGCCGCGCGGCTTGCCGGCGAACATGCTCATCGAGGCCGCCCGCACGTTCAGCAGGTGGCGCTCCGAGGTGGTGCCATAGGCGACCCCGCGTGCCGGCGTGTCGCCGCCGGTGAACCAGTCCAGCTGCAGCGGCTGCGGCGACGCGCGGTCCAGCAGCTCGCTGAGCAACGTGGCGGCCGCGGCACCGCCGCCGATGATGGCGACCCGTCGAAACATGAAATTCCCTGTGTGTGGTGTCGGGCAGGTCAGCCGGGCAGGCGGCCGGCGATGACGCTGCGCTGCGGCTGCGCGACCCACCGCCCGGTGGGCTCGGCCTGTTCGTAGGCGAAATATTCTGCCAGGTCGCCGCCATAGACGTGCAGCGAGAGTGCCGTGTCGTGCCGCGACAGGTTGCGGCAGCGATGCGCATGCCCGCGATCGCCTTCGAACCAGACGCCGTCGCCCGGGCCGAGCCAGTTGCGGCCATGCAGGCTCAACTCGCCGGAGTCGGCATCGCGGCGATACGACTGCACTTCCAGCGCGCCCACCAGGGTCATTTCCAGGCCCCACAGGCCGGCGTGGTCGTGTACGGGAGTGGCGTGGTTCGGCGGCCACGCCAGTATCAACACGCTGATCGGCGGCTTGCTGCGCTCGGCCAGTAGCCAGCGTTCGAAACCGTGCCGGCGCTGGCGCAGCGAGGCCAGCCGGGTGGCCAGCGCCGAGGCGTCCTGGTGCACCACGCGGCCCAGTTCGCGCGCCATCGTGGCGAGGTCGGGGTGTTCGACGGCGGCATGCTCGAGCGCGATCGTGCGCAGGGTCTTCAAGGTGTGCTGATGCTTGCCCATGCGTGGAACCTGGCAGGGTGAATGGGCGCCAGTGGAGCATGCGTATCGTTAAAGACGCGTAAGCCGGCGGCATCGCCGCAGGCACTTGCGCGGGCGTGCGGACGGGCATCCGGCCGGCGTGGCCGCCGACCGGATGCCCGCTGCGGGAGCGCTATTCGCGCAGGTCGAACGTCACCGGCACCCGCGCCCATGCGCGTACCGCCTGTCCGTTCACCATCGCCGGCTGGAACCGCCATCCGGCCAGCACCTGCTCGGCGGCGCTGCGGTCGAGCAGCAGGTAGCCGCTGCCGTGCTCCACCGATACCTGCACCGGCTTGCCGGTCTCATCCACCAGCACGCGCAGCAGCACGGTGCCCTGCATGCGCTGCTGCAGGGCACGGGTGGGGAAGCGCAGCGGGGCCGAGCGGTAGGCCAGGCTGGCTTCGACCGGCGCCGTCAGTGCCGGCCCGGGTGTAGTGGCGCTTGGCAGCAGGGTCGGAGTGGCGACCGGCGGTGCGGCGACGTTGCCTTCGGTACTCGGCACGACGGCCGGCGGGTTGGCCGGCAACGGCCGCGTGTGCGCGACCGGCGCGACGGGTGGATGCGGCAAGGGTGTCATCTCGACCGGCGGCGGCGGGGGCAGTGGCGGTTCCGGCTTGACGAAATGGATCGTGGGTATCGGGTCGATCTGTTCGATCGCGTGGAAAAACGCCGGGCCGGTCGGTCGCGAGGCGATCACGATCACGGCAAGGTTGAGTGCGATCGCGGCGCTGATGGCGGCGATGCGTGCACGGTCGGGGTGGGTGCGATGAGCTACGGCCAGGCTTGCGGACGACATGGCGACCTCCTGACTTCGGTGGGGATGTTGCGGCGGTCACGCTGCGCGAGCAGGGGGATCGTGCCGTCGCGACTGCAGCGTATGCCCCGGGCAGGCGGTTGCGCAAGCAGACGGCTGGATGGCCAAATGCCGGTTGGCGGCACTGCGGCCGCGGCGGGCAAAAAAAGCCCCGCGGGGAGGGCGGGGCGGTAAGGGCGGGTGGTCGGGGGAATGCGCACACCCGCAACGGCAGCTTGCGCTGCGGCGGCCCTGATCGGGTGTGGATGCTTCGTGAAGGCGGTTTTCACGCCGGCGCTCGCCGTGGACGCCGCCGTCCTGCAACAATCGGTGCCTGGCAACGGGGCCGGCATGCACCGGGGAACGACGATGAACCTGATCAAATGGGTAGGCGTGGTGGGTCTGGCATGCGGCGGCCTGCTGCCGGGCACGCCAGCGCGGGCCGACGACATTTCCTGCAAGATGAGTTTCCAGTTGTCCGGCTGGTCGGTGTTCTACAAGACCGCCAGTGGCAGCGGCACAGTCCATTGCAGCAACGGGCAGAGCCTGCACGTGAAGCTGCGCGCCAAGGGCGGCGGCCTGACCTTCGGCAAGACGAAGATCACCGACGGCGTGGGCAAGTTCAGCGGCGTCGGCAACGTGCGCGATGTGCTGGGCCACTATGCCAACGCCGAGGCGCATGCCGGCGCGGAGAAGTCGGCCGCGGCGCAGGTGCTGACCAAGGGCAACGTCTCGCTGGCGCTCAGCGGCAAGGGCGAGGGCTGGAACCTGGGCGTGGCGTTCGGCGCGTTCATCATCGAATAACGTGACGGGGTACCGGCGCGGCCATGCGCCACGATAGGCGGGCGCGGGCACAGCCGGTTAAGGTATGCCCAAGCGCCTCGCATTCCCCAGGAGTCCCGCATGTCCGCCACATCCGGCACGGTGATCCCGCGCTACAGCTTCGGCGACGAGCTTGCCAGCAGCATCATCCACGGCCTCGGCATCGTGCTCAGCATCGCCGGGCTGGCGACGCTGGTGGCGTTCGCGGCCCTGCATGGCAATGCGCTGACCGTGGTGGCCTGCGCGGTGTTCGGCACCTCGCTGGTGCTGCTGTACACCGCCTCCACGCTGTACCACTCGATTTCGGCGGCGGCGGCCAAACCGGCGTTGCGCACGCTCGACCACATCGCGATCTACGTGCTGATCGCCGGCACCTACACGCCGTTCACCCTGGTGGCCCTGCCCGGGGCGTGGGGCTGGAGCCTGTTCGTGGCCGTGTGGGCGCTGGCGCTGGCCGGTACCGCGCTGGAGCTGGGTCTGCTCAAGCGTTATCACAAGCTGGCGGTGCTGCTGTACGTGGGCATGGGCTGGATCGGCATGGTCGCGTTCGAGCCGCTCAGCCGGCATCTGCAGACCGGAGGCACCGTGCTGCTGCTGGCCGGCGGCCTGGCCTACACGCTGGGCGTGCCGTTCTACCTGTGGCGGCGGCTGCCGTATCACCACGCGTTGTGGCACGTGTTCGTGCTGGCCGGCAGCGTGCTGCATTTCCTGGCCGTGCTGCTGTACGTGATTCCCGACGCGCCGGCATGAGCGTGCCGGCGAGCCTCGCGGCCCTGCGCCGCGAACTGGAGGATGCGGCCACCCATCTGGGCCGGCCGCACGAACTGCGCTTCAAGCCGATGTTCGGCGGGCTGATGGCCTGGCTCGACGAGCAGCCGTGTGCGTGGCTGACCCCGGGCGGACTGGCGCTGAAGCTGGCGCCGGCCGAGCAGCCGGCGCTGCTGCGGGTCGAAGGCACGGCGCGGCTGATCGCCAAGCCCGGTGCGGCACCGAGCCGGCATTACATCGTGCTGCCCGCCGCCCTCAGCCGCGACACCGTGCAGCTCGCCGCCTGGCTGGCGAAGAGTGCACGGCGCTGACGGTCACGGTTTCTGTCGGGCCGGAATGAACTGCGTGCGCACCGCCTCGGCCAATTGCTCCGGCGGCAGCAGGCCCTGGCCGATCACGAAGTCGTTGAACGCCAGCCGGTCGAACTTCGGGCCCAGCGCCAGTTCGGTCTGCAGCCGCAACTGCTGCAGGCGCATATAGCCGTAGAAATAGGCGGTGGCCTGGCCGGGGGAGTCGAAGGTGTAGCGGTCGATTTCCTGCCGCGCCATCGCCTCGGACAGGCCGACGTCGTGGACCAGCACCGCATGCGCGCGCTCCGGCGTGATCAGGCCCAGGTTGAGCATCGGGTCGAGCCAGGCGCGGGCGGCGCGCATCAGCCGCGCCTGCAGCGCGGCGAACTGGCCGGCCGGCGGCTCGTACGGCAGCATCTCCGCTTCGGCATACAGCGCCCAGCCTTCCACGTTGACGCTGTTGAACGCGAACAGGCTGCGCGCCAGCGACACGCCGCGCTCGACCATCGCCGCGAACTGCAGCTCGTGGCCGGGCCGGCCCTCGTGTGCGGTCAGCGTCCACGCCGCGGCCTTGAAGGTGAAATCGTCGTAGGCCTGGCTGGTATCGCCGGCCTTGCCCGGGTTGCCCATGGTCAGCACGAAGGTGCCCTGTTCGCCATGGTTGTTGACGAACGGCGGCGGGTCCATGTGCGGTGCCGGCACCTGCGCCGCCTCGGCTTCCGAGGCCAGGCGCATCTGCATCTTGCGCTGCGGCAGGGTGACGATGCGCTCGCGCCGGATGATGTCCTCGATGTGGCCGAGTACCTCGTGATACCACGGCACCACCTGATCCTTGCCGAGCTGCTGCTTCTTCAGCGCCTTCATCACGTCACGATAGTCGGTGGCATGGATGCCTTCGTCCTTCGCCACCACCGGCGCCAGCACCTGCAGCATGCCGCGCAGTTCGACGAACTCCAGCTGCGCCTGCTGGATCAGCTGCTGCGGCGGGATGTCGATGCCGACCCGGCGCAGGTTGTACGCATACAGCGGCTCGGGCAGGCGGAAGTCGGCGCGTGCGCGCGGCAGCACGGTGCTGCGCACCCAGCCGCCGTAGGCCTTCAGCTGCGCGTCGAGCGCATCCAGCGCGGCCTTGCCCTCGGCGTTGTCCAGCTTGTACTTGGCGAACAGCTGGCGGATGCCGTCGGTGTAGCGCTGGCTGTTCGCCAGCTTCTGCTCGACCTCGCCCTTGTACGGGCCGAGCAGCGCCCTGTTGCCGAGCCTCTCGATGGTCTGCGCCTTCGCCAGCTCGGTGATCGGCGTGCAGCCGGGCGCCTTGCCCACGTAGCACTGCAACCGCTTCAGCGCCGACGGGCGCCGCGCGGCCGCGACGTCGTCCTTCAGCAAACCGAACTCGCCGCTGAAAACCAGCTGGCCGACATCGGTGTACGGAAGCAGGTACTGGCGGTTGAGGTCGATGCCCTCGATCTGCTCGTTGGCGGCCTTGATCAGGATCTGCAGGTCCTGCCGCACGTTGGCGTCTTTCTCGGTGACCAGCAGCGCCTGCAGCTTCGTTTTCGCCGCGACCATGCCGGCGCGCGCGCGTTCGTCCGCGCCGGGCTTGAGGTCGGCGACCTTCGTCGTAGCCGGCCACGCCCAGCCGCGAGGCCGATTCCGGGCTGAAGCGGACGATCTCGTCGAGCAGGATCTGCGAATCGGCATTGCTGCGCGCGATCCATGCCGGCGGCGTGGTCTGTGCGTGCAGCGAACCGGCCGCGGTCAGCGTGGCGGCAAGGGCGAGGGCAAGGCGTACGGACATGCGTGTTCTCCCGTGGGTGGCCCAGCCTAGGCCGGATCCGCCGGGCCGCCATGTGCCGGAAGCTCAGCCGAACAGCATCGCCAGCCCGAACAGGCCGACCATCACGAACGAGAGCACCAGCTTGACCAGGGTGCCGAACAGCAGGCCCAGCCAGGTGCCGATGCCGACATGGGTCGAGCGCAGCACGCTGGTGCCGGAGGCCAGCTCGCCGGCGAGCGCGCCGAGGAACGGCCCGAACAGCAGGCCCGCGATGCCGAAGAACATGCCCACCAGGGTGCCCAGCGCCGCACCCCACAGGGCCAGCTTGCTGGCGCCCACCCGTTTGGCGCCGAGCGTGCTGGCGACGAAGTCGACGATCACCCCGAGCGTGCCGAGCGCGCCGATGATCAGCAGCCACCACAGGCCCAGGTGCCGGTAGCCGTCCACCGCGGCGGCCAGCCAGATGCCGCCGAACAGCATGGGGATGCCGGGCAGGGCCGGCAGCACGGCGCCGGCCAGGCCGCCGACGATCAGCAGCGCGGCCAGCACATACAACGCGATATCCATCAGTCCGATTCCGTTGGCGCGGTCACATGGCGGGCATGCCGGCCGCACAATCCCAGCCGGTTGAGACACTATGGCATGCAACCGCGCGTCGTTCGCGCCAGCCGGAATCTTCGTGGACGCTGCCAACCCGATCCTGCTCAAGACCGACGAGCTTGGCCGCATCGAGATCGTCGTGCGCGACGGCGTACGGATGATCCGCCGCGACGTCCGCGCCGCGCGATGGTGGGCGTGGCTGGCTGCCCATCGTGCGGCGGCGCGCGAGGCGCGGGCATTGGTCCGCCTGGCGGGGATCGACGGCGTGCCGGCGCTGCTGGGCTGGGATGGCTGCGAACTGCTGCGCAGCTATATCGTCGGCGCGCCGATGCAGCAGGCGCGGCCGCGCGAACGCGGCTACTACCGCGATGCGCTGCGCCTGCTGGCGCGATTGCATCGGCGCGGCATCGTGCACAACGATCTGGCCAAGGAACCGAACTGGCTGGTGCGCGCCGATGGCCGTCCGGCGCTGGTGGATTTCCAGCTCGCCTGGACCCGCGGCCGCCGCGGCCGCCTGTTCCGGCTGCTGGCGCGCGAGGACCTGCGCCACCTGCTCAAGCACAAGCGCACGTATTGCGCGGAGGCATTGAGTGCTCGCCAGCGCGCGATCCTCGACACTCCCGCGCCGCCTTCGCGGCTGTGGCGCGCCACCGGCAAGCGTCTTTACAAGCTGGTCGCGCGTCGCGTGTTCGGCTACTGGGACAACGAGGGCAAGGGGCGCGTGCGCGATTGAGGCGCCCTGCACCTGGAGGCTACTTCTCCACGAACGCCCGCTCGACCACGTAGTCGCCGGGTTCGCGCGTGCGCGGCGAGGCCTGGAAGCCGCGGCCGTCGAGCAGGGCGCACAAGTCGTCCAGCATCGCCGGGCTGCCGCACAGCATCACGCGGTCGGTCGCCGGGTTCAGCGGCGGCAGGCCGGTTGCCGTGCTCATCGCGCCGTCGGCGATCGCATCGGTGATGCGGCCGTGGTGGCGGAACGGCTCGCGCGTCACGGTGGGGTAGTAGATCAGCTTCTCGCGCACCAGCTCGCCCAGGTAATCGTGCTGCGGCAGCTGGTTTTCCAGGTAGTCGGCGTAGGCCAGATCGTCGACCCGGCGCACGCCGTGGGCCAGCACGATCCTGTCGAAGCGCTCGTAGGTATCCGGGTCGCGGATGATGCTCATGAACGGCGCCAGCCCGGTGCCGGTGCCGAGCAGGTACAGGTGCTTGCCTGGCTTGAGGTCGGTCAGCACCAGGGTGCCGGTGGGCTTGCGCGTGACGATCAGCGGATCGCCGGGCTGCAGGTGCTGCAAGCGCGAGGTGAGCGGGCCGTCGGGCACCTTGATCGAGAAGAACTCCAGGTGTTCCTCCCAGCTGGCGCTGGCGATCGAGTAGGCGCGCATCAGCGGACGGCCGTCCGTTTCCAGCCCGATCATCACGAACTGACCGCTGTCGAAGCGGAAACCCGGGTCGCGGGTGGTGCGGAAGGAAAACAGGTTGTCGTTCCAGTGCCGCACGTCGATCACGTGCTCGGTTGCCATTGCCACCATGGTCGGTCGTCTCGCGTTGTTGCCGTATCGGGGAGTCGGGGTCTGCGCACGCGATCGCCCGGCGGTGCCGGATGATGAGACTCGCGGGGAGGGCGGCGGTGCCGCGGTGCCTTGCGAGCGCCGGGATGAGCGCGGCGACGGAGCGCCAAGGATACGCGATCCGCCGGCTCCCTGTCGCAGACTCGGGCCGCGATCTGCGGCATCATGCGGCATTCGGCCACGGGGGAATGGGCAAGATGGGCAATCGCGTCAGGGAACCGATCTCGGATCACCACGTCGGCCAGCGCCATCTGGATCGGCTGGTCATGTTGTCCGACGGCGTGTTTGCCATTGCCATCACGTTGTCGGCGATCGAGATCCGGCCGACAGCGGCGCCGGGGCAAGCGCTGTGGCAGACCTGGTCGACGCCGCTGCTGATCTATTTCCTGAGTTTCTTCCTGATCGGTACGGTATGGGCCTTCCATCGGCGCATCGTCGCGCACCTGCGCGACATCGACCCGATCGGTACGGTGATCAATCTGCTGCTGCTCAGTCTGGTGGCACTCATGCCGGTGGTGATCCGCTTCGTGTTCGAGGGCTTGCAGTCTGGCCAGGGATTGCTGGTCTACGGGATTGCGCTGGGGGCGACCTATGCGTGCATGGCGATTCTGTGGCTGCATGTCGCGTTCATTGCCGGGCTCGCGCCGGATCTCGCGCCGGAAAAGGCGCGCAAATGGTTGCTGGAAATGGTCGCGGGGGCGCTGATCTTCGCTGCGCTCGCCTTTCATGAGGCCCATTTTCGCTGGGCATCGCTGGCCCTGACCCTGCTTGCGCTGGTACTGCTGGCGGCAAAACGGCTGCCGGCCCTGCGCAGGCCTGACCGGCCCGACGCCAGCGCGTGACGCGCCGGTAACCCCGTCCAGCGGCTAGGCGGCTGCGATCGGCGCCGGCCCCGGTCCGGGTGACTCCGGCTCGTTCCGGCCCGGACAGGGCGATGTACTACACCCGCCAGCGGACAGGTACTACAGACAAGAACATGCTTGGACTGCAGCACCGAAACTGCGCATACTCCATCGTCGCCGATGATCCAGCCCTACAGGGCCGGATCGCGATGGCACCAGGGGGATTTCGCGGCACGCCGATAGCTGGCGTGCGGGGGTTCTTGCTGGTTGCTTCGGGGGCGGATGATGCCGGTCATGCTCGGCCAATCCAAGGCGATTCAGGCGGTGCGGGCGCAATTGCAGCGCTACGCCGGCTGCGACGTGCAGGTGCTGATCGAGGGCGAGACCGGCACCGGCAAGGAGCTGGCGGCGCGGGAGATCCATTACGCCAGTGCGCGCCGCGACCATCCGTTCGTGCCGGTCAACTGCGGCGCGATTCCCGACAGCCTGATCGAGAACGAACTGTTCGGGCACGGTCGCGGCGCCTTCACCGACGCCAAGGCCGCCCAGCCCGGCCTGATCGACCATGCGCGCGGCGGTACCCTGTTCCTCGACGAGGTCGACACGCTCTCGGACAAGGGCCAGGTGACCCTGTTGCGCTTCCTGCAGGACAACGAATACCGCCCGGTGGGCGGCGGCGCGGCGCGGGTGTCGGACGCGCGCATCATCGCCGCCACCAATGCCAGCCTGGAGCGCCAGGTGGCGATCGGGCGCTTCCGCCGCGACCTGCACTACCGCCTAAACGCGCTGTATCTGCGGCTGCCGCCGTTGCGCGAGCGCGGCGACGACGTGGCCCTGCTTGCCGCGCATTTCATCGATGCCGTCGCTGCCCGGCTGCGCGGGCCGGCCAGGCGATGGGGCGAAGATGCCTTGCAGGCACTGGTTGCATATGCCTGGCCGGGCAACGTGCGCGAACTGGACAACATCGCGTTGCGTGCCTACATGGGCAGCGAGGGGCCGATCATCGGCCTGGCCGAACTGGTGGCGGCGGAGCCCGCATTCGCCGGTGCGGAGTCGACGCCGCGACGCCGCGCGAACGAGCCGGGCCTCCACTTCAGCGCAGCCAAGCTGCATGCCATCCGCAAGTTCGAGCGCGACTATCTCACCCAGCTGATGCAGCAGGCCTGCGGCAACATCAGCGCCGCCGCCCGCTTGTCCGGTACCGAGCGCCGCCAGCTCGGCAAGCTGCTGCTGAAACACGGCATCGAGACCAAGCAGTTTCGCTCGCACTGATCCGCAAGTCCGGCATCGCCATCCCGCCCGGGTGAAATCTTTCCCGCTGCGTCAGCGAAACGGGTCATCGCCGACCCGGCTGCGGCGTGCCCTCGTCCCGCCAACCCGCATGGCGGCTCCTTCGATCGTCTTTCCGCGATGGCACGCATGTTGCGTCGATTCCCACGCGCACGGGCAACGCCCGTCCGGGATCGAGCCCGGCACGGCGCGTCGCAGGGCCGGCAACCGTCAAGGGAGATCGAAATGGCCACCTCGAAAACAGCGAAGTCCAAAGCGGCACGGTCGGCCGTTGCACAAGGCCAGCACTGCGCCGTGATCAATCCGTACGCGCTGGCCGACCTGGTGTCGGGGCAGCGCATACCGTGGAACGACCTCCCCGACCCGGAGCGGGTGCTGGAACAGGTGCTGGCCACGCCGTACGAGGAACTCTTCGACCCGAAGTACGGCGGGCCGCTCTACGTCGGGTTGAAGCTCAACGAGCGCAACGAACTCGTGCAGGAGCGTTCGCCGCTGCTCGATGTCCAGCCCGCCAGGGACGGCGACGATTCGAAGCCGGGCGGCCTGGAAAACCTTGGCGAGTATTCGACTCTGGCCGAGATGGCGCGCGTGGAAGACTTCAAGTCCATCCTGACGTGGCCCATCCTTTGCGGCGATCTGTCGCGCCATGCGCGCCTGCAGATATCGCTGCGCCTGCCGAGTGCGTTGCGGACATGGCAACTCGGCAACGCGCTGTCGCCCGACGTCGTTCGCTCGATCACCTTCGACCCCAAGGTCGTCGCCAACGTGGATTCCGGCTGGACGCCTCCGGGCGGGCATTGGGCCACGGCCGGCGATTTCTTCCACGAGACCGCCGAGTTCTTCGATCCGGTGCAGGGTGCGGTGGCCAACTGCTACTACATCGCCTCGCTGTCGGCGATCGCCTGGGCCACGCCGTTCCGCCTCGCCCATCTCACGCGGGCGACCGGCATGAGCCAGGCTCAGTTCAACGACCAGATCAATTTCTGCAAGCCCGATTCGGGCGGGGCGCTGGACAAGGCGATCCAGGTGACCGAGGCCGTGCCGATGACCGCGGGCGGCAATCCGATCTACTGCCGTTCCAGCGAAAGCGGCGAGAGCTGGCCGGCCATTTACGAAAAAGCCTACGCCAAGCTGAAGACCGGAACCGCCACCGACATGCCCGACATCACCAAGACGGCTTGGGGCGACTGTGTCTGGGCGACGGCCCAGCTCAACGGCGGCACGCGCCATTACTACGACACCGCCAGCCGAAGTGCCGACGACCTGTGGCAGATCCTGCGTTCGAACTGCCTGTCGTACCGGACTTTCAATCCGATGACGGCATGGACGTATTCGTCCGGCGATGCGTCGCCCGACCACGTCGACTATGCCAGTGCCCACGTGGTGGGTTCGCACTGCTACACCGTGCTGGGCTGGGCGTACCGCAACTGCCGGCGCTGGATCGTGCTGCGCAATCCCTGGGGTAATACTGAGGCGACCAGCAGTATCCTGGATGCCACGATCTCGATGTACGACGTGAGCTGGTGGCGACCGATCACACTGAAGAACAACGACGGGGTGTTCGCCATGGAGATCGGCGCCTTCAAGAAATATTTCGCCGGATTCGGCACGGCGCATTGAACCGGGCCGGGCCACTCAGACCATGTGCGCAGCATTCACCGGGCTGGCAGATACGGCTCTTCCGATGCAGCCCGCGGTGGCGCGTGTACGGGCTTCCCCGGGCCGGGTGCAATCACTCCCGCTGCGCCTGCAAATCGGGTCAATTTTGACCCGGGGTCTCGACCATGCCTGGGCTCAAGCCACGGTGTCAGCCCATTCCGCCATCTTCGACGACTGGCATGCTCGTTGCCTGAGTCTTCGCGTGTGCAGAGGGGTGTCATGACGAAGCAGCCATGCACTAGCGCGACAGCGGAAGACGAGGGCGAGATGGAGATCGAGCGTTCGGTGCTCGCGTATCTGCATCGTCACCCGCAAGCGGCGGACACCCTCCGCGGCATCGTCAACTGGTGGCTGCCGCGGCAGCGTTACGAGAGCGGCTGCATGCGCATCGAACGCGTGCTCGACCGGCTGGTAGGCGAAGGGCAGCTGCATTGCGACCCGTTGCCGGACGGCGAAGTGCTGTATGCGTTGAACGACCACACCAAGCCGCCGCAGCCGAACTGACTGCGACACGGGTTTTCACGACGGAGGACCGATCCCATGCCATCTGCGCTCACCTATCCGGGCGTCTACATCGAGGAAATCCCCAGCGGCGTCCGCACCATCACCGGGGTGGCCACCTCGATCACCGCCTTCGTCGGCCGCGCCGCCCGCGGGCCGGCCGACGCCGACGCGGAAAGCCCGGTCATCATCAACAGCTACGGCGATTTCGAGCGCAACTTCGGCAGCCTCGACCCGGCCTATCCGATGGGCTATGCCGTGCGCGACTTCTACCTCAACGGCGGCGCGCAGGCGGCGATCGTGCGGCTGTACAAGGCCAGTGGCGGCAAGCCGGCCAAGGCCGCGATCAAGATCGCCAACCTGCCACTGGAGGCCGCCTCGGGCGGCAGTTGGGGCAACCAGCTGCGCGCGCGCGTCGACAGCAACGTGTCCGCCGATATCGCCGCGCGTTACGGACTGGCCGCGACCGACCTGTTCAACCTGACCGTGCGCGATCTGGCCAGCGGCACCCAGGAAAGTTTTCTCAACCTCAGTGTGAAGGAAAGCCCGCGCCGCGCCGATCGCGTGCTGAAGGCGGGTTCGTCGCTGGTGCGTGTGGCGTCGTCGCTGACGCTGCCTGCCACCACCGTGCCCGCGGCGCATCTCGATCCGGATGCCGGCAAGACCGTGTGGGAGCAGGACAAGTCCTCCGCCGGCGTGGCCTCGGCCGACCAGGCCGCGGACAGCGCGGCCCTGGACGACGCGGCGTACCTGGGCGACCCGGACGCCAAGACCGGCCTCTACGCGTTGAAGAAGACCGATCTTTTCAACTTGCTGTGCATCCCGCCCGACCTGCGCGACGGCAACACCTCGGCCACGGTGTACCAGAACGCGCTGGCGTTCTGCGTGGAGCGGCGCGCGCTGCTGATCGTGGATGCGCCGGCCGAGTGGTCCGGCGCCGGCACGATCACCCAGTCCAGCAACGCGGCGTTGACCGCGCTGGGGCTCAACGGCGATGCCGCGCGCAACGCCGCGCTGTACTTCCCGCGGGTGATCGAGTCGGACCCGAAGCGCCAGGGCCAGCTCGACACCTTCGTGCCCTGCGGCATCGTCGCCGGCGTGATGGCGCGCACCGATACGCAGCGCGGCGTGTGGAAGGCGCCGGCCGGCATCGACGCGGCGCTGAACGGCGTGCAGGGGCTCGCCGCCACGCTCAACGACGCCGAGAACGGCATGCTCAATCCGCTCGGCGTGAACTGCCTGCGCAGCTTCCCGCTGGTCGGCCCGGTGCTGTGGGGCTCGCGCACGCTGCGCGGTGCCGACCTGCTCGCCGACGAATACAAATACGTGCCGGTGCGGCGGCTCGCGTTGTACGTCGAGGAAAGCCTGTTCCGCGGCACCCAGTGGGTGGTGTTCGAGCCGAACGACGAGCCGCTGTGGTCGCAGATCCGCCTCAACGTGGGCGCCTTCATGCAGAACCTGTTCCGCCAGGGCGCGTTCCAGGGCAAGACGCCGAACGACGCCTACTTCGTGAAGTGCGACAAGGAAACCACCACGCAGAACGACATCAACCTGGGCATCGTCAACATCGTGGTCGGATTCGCGCCGCTCAAGCCCGCCGAGTTCGTGGTCATCCAGCTGCAGCAGATGGCCGGCCAGATCCAGTCCTGAGGAAACCACCATGGCTCAGTTCAGCGTCAATGCGCAGCGCTTCGATCCGTACAAGAACTTCAAGTTCCGGGTGAAGTGGGACGGCCGCTACGTGGCCGGCGTCAGCAAGGTGTCGGGCCTCAAGCGCACCACCGAGGTGGTCAAGCACCGCGAGGGCGGCGACCCCAGCAGCACGCGCAAATCGCCCGGGCGCACCGAGTACGAGGCGATCACCATCGAGCGCGGCGTCACCCACGACACCGAATTCGAGAAGTGGGCGAACAAGGTGTGGAACTTCGGCGCCGGACTCGGCGCGGAGGTCTCGCTGAAGGACTTCCGCAAGGACCTGATCCTGGAGGTCTACAACGAGGCCGGCCAGCTCGCGCTGGCCTACAGGCTCTACCGCTGCTGGGTCTCGGAATACCAGGCGATGCCGGACCTGGACGCGAACGCGAACGCGGTGGCGATCCAGCATCTCAAGCTCGAGAACGAGGGCTGGGAGCGCGACGTCGGCGTGCCGGAGCCGGCCGAGCCGAGCTTCACCGTGCCCGCCGGCTGAGCGCCATGCACACGCCCACGCCCGCGCAGCTGCTGCAGGTCTGGGAACGCGGGGGCGACCCGTCCGCCGCGGCACGCGGGCTGTTGCTGCTCGGCTGCTGCTGCGACGACGAAGGTTCCGCCGATGCATTGGCGGCGCTGCCGCTGGGCCGGCGCGACGCACGGTTGCTGGAGTTGCGCGAGCGCCTGTTCGGCGCCGCGATCGACGTGGTGGCGACATGCCCGCAATGCGCGGCCACGGTCGAGGCGACGTTCCGCGGCGACGACCTGCGGCTGCCGCAGGCGGAAGCCGCCGCGTCCACGCTGGAACATGCCGCGCACGGCATCCGCGTGCAGTTCCGCCTGCCGGACAGCCGCGATCTGCTGGCGCTGGAAAATTGCGGCGATGCCGAAGCCGCGCGCGCGCGGCTGCTCGAACGCTGCGTGCTCGACGCGCGATCCGGCGACGCGGCGCGCGAGCCGCGCAGCCTGCCGCACGAGCTGCAGGCGGAGCTGGCGCAGGTGATGGCGCAAGCCGACCCGCAGGCCGACCTGCAACTGGCGTTCCGCTGCCCGGACTGCGGTAACGAATGGCAGCCGCTGTTCGACGTTGCCCGCTTCCTGTGGCAGGAACTGCACGCCTGGGCGCTGCACATGCTGCGCGAAGTGGACACGCTGGCGCAGGCCTACCACTGGGCCGAGGCCGACATCCTCGCCATGAGCCCGCGCCGCCGCCAGGCCTACCTGGAGCTGTGCGCGCCATGAGCGATTTCCTCGACCGGTTGGCGGCACGCGCGATCGGCAGCGAAACGGCGCTGGCGCCGCGGCTGCCGTCGCTGTTCGAACCGCTGCAACGCGCGCCGATCATGCCGCCGGCCGATGCGGGCGAGGTGCCGGCGCACCATCGCGACATGGCTTCGGCGGCACCCACCGTACCGATCGCCGCGCCGTCGCCGCGGGAGCCGGCGCGCGCTGCCGAGTCGATGGAACGGAGTGCTGCGCGCGTCGTGCCGGTGGATCGCACGGCCGCACCGGCGCCGGCATGCGCCGCGGCGAACTTGCCGCACGAGCCGAGGCCGTCGTCGCCGATTGCGCCTGCGCCCGTGCCTTCCGTCGTCGAACGATCCGGCACACCGGTTGCGCCGGAACGTCAGGCGGTCGGTTCGTCGCCGGTGCAGCCGCGGCAGGTGCACGTCGCGCCGGCCCGGCAGGAGACGGCGCGGACGCCAGCGCCGGGCGGCGCCTTGTTGCCCGCGCCCGCACCGGTATTCGCCGCGACGCGCACAACGCCCGCAGGATCCGGGCGTACCGTCGCCGCGCGGGCCGCTGCTGCGCGAACCGAAGGCAAGGCCGCCGCCGCAGTCGAGCCGGTGGTGCACGTCAGCATCGGCCGGCTCGAAGTGCGCGCCGCACCAGCCGCGGCGGCGCCGTCGCACCGGCGCGAGGAACCGCGGCCGAGCAGCCTCGACGACTACCTGCGCCAGCGCGGCAAGGCGTCGCCATGAGCAACGTGCTGGCGATCGCCGCGACCACGCGCACGCTGCGCAACCTGCTGCTGGCGCAGATGCCCGCGCTGGATGCCGAGCTGAGCGACCTGGAAGTGACCCTGCAGCCGCCGGACGTGGCGCGCAAGGGGATCAGCAAGGCGCAGCTCAACCTGTTCCTGTACCAGGTGGTCGCCAACGCTGCCTGGCGCAACCTCGACCTGCCCGGCCAAGTGCGCCCCGGCGAGACGGCGCCGCCGCCGTTGGCGCTGAACCTGCACTACGTGATTACCGCCTGGGGTCGCGGCGAGAACGACAACGACGCGATCAGCCACCGCGTGCTGGCCGCCGCGATGAGCACCCTGCACGACCGCGGCGTGCTCGACGGCAACGACATCCGCAACGCGCTGCCGGACAACGACCTGGCCGGCCAGATCGAGCGCGTGCGCGTCACCCCGCTGCCGCAGAGTGTGGACGAGTTGTCCAGGCTGTGGACCGCGTTCCAGACCAACTACCGCGCCTCGGCCGTCTACGAGGCGGCGGTGGTGCTGATCGACAGCCAGACGGCGATGCGCGCACCGCTGCCGGTGCTGCGGCGTGGCCCGCAGGACCGCGGCGTGATCGCCACCGCGTCGGCCGCCGCGGTGCTGGATGCGCTCGACTACCCGCGCCATCAGGCCGCCGTGCGCCTCGGCGAGGACATCGTGCTGAACGGTCGCCAGCTCGCCACGGATCATGCGCTGGCCCGCTTCAGCAGCCTGCGCCTGGACGCGCCGGTCGAGATCGCGCCGCTGGCCGGCGAGGCCGCCGGCACGTTGCGCGTACATCTCGCCGACACCGCCGACGATGCAGACGCCGCCTCGCGCTGGGCGCCGGGCATCTACACCGTGGCCCTGCTGGTGCAGCCGCCGGGACTCCCGCCCCTGCTCAGCAACGAGTTGCCGCTGGCGCTGGCGCCGCGCATCACGCTCGGCTCGCTCGCCGCCGCGGCCGGCGACTTCGCCTTGAACCTCACCTGCACACCGCGCATCCGCGACGGCCAGCGCGTGTTCCTGCTGTTCGGCGATCGCCTGCTGGCGCCGGCCAGCCTCGGCAACCCCGCCGACACGCACCAGCCGACCGCGCTGCTCTTCCAGCTCACCGGCGTGGCCGCGGGTACGTACACCGTGCGCCTGCGCGTGGACGGCGCCGACAGCATCCCGGTCGAGTTCAGCGGCGGCGTGCCCGCGTTCGCCGCGAACCAGCAGGTGGTGGTGTCATGAACGACTACGCGCCGTGGCTGGAAGCGAACGACCGCTACCTCGCCGGTGCGCTGGCCGACCTGCGTGTGCGGCTGGAGCGCGCCGCGCAGCGGCACGACACACCGGCTGCAGCGCCGGCGGCACCGGCTACCGCGCTGATGGAAACCGCGCCGGCGGTGAGTGCGCCGGCCGGGCCGAAGCATTCCTGGGTCGCGCGGATCTTCAGCGGCCAGCACGCACCGCCGCCGCTCGCGGCGATGGATGCCGACGAACCGTCCGCCGCGCGACCGATCGTCGCCACCATGCCGGGCGGCGCTGCGGCCGCCCCCGCAGCAGGCGCTGACGAAGGCGACCACACCCCTGCGCTGGCCGTGCTTGCGAACCGCCTCGGCCTGTCTGCGTTCGAGCGCGACGTGCTCCTGCTGTGCATCGGCATGGAACTGGACACGCGTTTCCCCGCGCTGTGCGCGCAGGCCCAGCACGATCCAGCGCGGCCGCACCCCACCTTCGCGCTGGCCTTCGCCGTGCTCGACGCGCCGAGCTGGGATGCGCTGTCGCCACAGCGGCCGCTGCGCTATTGGCGCCTGCTCGACATCCACCAGCCCGGTGCGCAGCCGCTGATTGGCGCGGCGCTGAGTGCCGACGAGCGCGTGGTGAATTTCGTCAAGGGCATGAACTACCTGGATGACCGGCTGACGCCGTTGCTCGCCGCCTTGCCGCCGGCCACGCTGCCGCCGTCGCAGCAGGCGATCGCCGACCAGCTGCTGGACAGCCTGCGCCACGTGTCGGCGGGCGAGCCGCTACCGCTGGTGCAGCTGCTGGGCAGTGACAGCGTGAGCAAGCAGGCGATCGCGCAGGCCGTCGCCGCCGCGTTCGGCGCCCAGGCGTACCGGCTCTCGGCCGAGCTGCTGCCGGCCGCGGTGGGCGAACAGGAAACCCTGCTGCGGCTGTGGCAGCGCGAAAGCCAGCTGCTGCCGCTGGCGTTGTACCTCGACGCGGCTGAAGTCGAACGCGGCGATGCCGCCGCGGCGTGGGTCAAGCGGTTCCTCGCGCGCACCGGTGGGCTCGCCTTCGTTGACGCACGCGAGCCGTGGGCGAGTGCGGCCACGCAGGCGCTCAGTGTCGACGTGGCCAAGCCCACCGCCGTGGAGCAGCGTTCGCTGTGGCAGCGCCTGCTCGGCGACGTCGCCGGCGCGCAGCCGCAGCAGCTGGCCGGCCATTTCGATTTCAACCTGGGCAGGATCGAGCAGATCGCGCACAGTGCGCTGGCGGCGGCCGAGGACAGGCCCGTCGCGCTGGCGCCGACGCTGTGGCAGGGCGCGCTGGCGCATACCCGGCCCGCGCTGGACCAGCTCGCCCAGCGGATCGAGCCGAAGGCCGGCTGGGACGATCTGAAACTGCCCGACGGCGAGAAGGCCCTGCTGCGCCAGATCGCCGACCAGGTCGCCCAGCGCACGACCGTCTACGACGACTGGGGTTTCCGCCAGCGGATGAATCGCGGGCTGTCGATCAGCGCGTTGTTCACCGGCGAAAGCGGCACCGGCAAGACCATGGCGGCCGAAGTGCTGGCGCGCGAGCTGGGCCTGTCGCTGTATCGCATCGACCTGTCGGCGGTGGTCAGCAAATACATCGGCGAGACCGAGAAGAACCTGCGCAAGCTGTTCGACGCGGCCGAGGGCGGCGGCGCGATCCTGTTCTTCGACGAGGCCGACGCGCTGTTCGGCAAGCGCAGCGAAGTGAAGGACAGCCACGACCGCTACGCCAACATCGAGGTGAACTACCTGCTGCAGCGGCTGGAGTCGTTCAGCGGGCTGGCGATCCTGGCCACCAACATGAAGGGCGCGCTGGACAGCGCGTTCCTGCGCCGGCTGCGCTTCGTCATCAACTTCCCTTTCCCCGGCACGGCCGAACGCCGCGCGATCTGGGCCTCGGTGTTCCCGGCGCAGGCGGCGGTGGGCGCGCTGGACTTCGACCGGCTGGCGCGGCTCCCGCTCACCGGCGGCAGCATCCAGGGCATCGCGCTCAACGCGGCGTTCATGGCGGCCAAGAGCGGCGTTCCGATCGGCATGCCGCTGCTGCTGGATGCCGTGCGCACCGAGTACCGCAAGCTGGACAAACCGATCAACGAAGCGGACTTCCGCTGGCGGGAAAGCGCCGGAGGCAAGCCGTGAGCATCGAACTGCACATCGAGCGGCTGGTGATCGACGAAGCCGCGCTCGGCGGCGAGCACGCCGCCGGCGTGCGTGCCGCGGTCGAGCGCGAACTGGCCCGGCGGCTGGGGCAACCCGGCGTCGTCGACGCGCTGCGCGGCCTTGGTGCGGTGGACACGCTGCCGCCGGCGACGCTGCCGCCGGCCAGCCGCCCGCACGACCGTCTCGGCCCGCGCATCGCGACGGCGGTGCAGCGCGGCCTCGGCATCACGCCCGCCGCGCGCGTCGCGGGCAAGGAGCAGTGACATGAGAGCGATACCAAAACCCCGTCCCGACGGCATCGTGCGTTTCGGCAAACGGAAGGCCAAACGCGACGACCGCAACCTGATGTTCGCCGCCTTGCTGAAGGCGCCGCCGGCGTTGCCGGCCGAGTACGACTTCGACGTGGTGCATCATGGCATCCCCACGCCGATGTTCGGCAACGACGAGTACGGCGACTGCGTGATCGCCGGCCGCGCGCACCAGACCCTGCGCTTCGAGAAGGCCGAGCAGAACAAGCTGATCAAGATCAGCGACAACGACGTGTTGCACGAGTACTTCAACGAGAGCGGCGGCGTCGACAGCGGCCTGGTCGTGCTCGATTCGCTGAAGGAGTGGCGCAGCAAGGGCTGGCTCGCGGCCAAACGGCGCTACAGGATCAAGGCTTTCGCGCAGATCGACCAGGCCAGGCGCAGCGAGGTCAAGCGTGCGGTGTTCATGGACATCGGCGTGGGCCTCGGCTTCACCCTGCCCGATGCCGCGCTGACCCAGTTCTATGCCGGCAAGCCGTGGGCGGTGGTGAGCGGCAAGGCCGGCCAGCCGAATCCGCGCAACGGCCACTACGTCTACGTGCCCGGCTACACGAAGAGCGGCCCGGTCTGCGTCACCTGGGGCCGCAAGCAGCAGATGAGCTGGGCCTTCCTCGTCAAGTACTGCGACGAGGCCTACGCGATCATCGACGCGATCGACACCACGAAGAAGAAACGCGGACTCGATGCGGGCAAGCTCGACGCCTTCCTCGCCGCATTGCGCAAGGCGAAGCTGGCGGCGAAGAGGACGGCGGCGCGCGCCGGAAACGGACATGGCTGAGCGCAGCGCCAGGATGGCGGTGAGGCCGGCGCCGGCGGTTCACGGCGCACTGCTGCAGCGCAAATGCGCCTGCGGCACGCATGTGCCGGGTGGTGGCGAATGCGCGGATTGCGCGAAGAAGCGGCTGCGGCGAAGCAGCCGCGAGGGTGCGGCATCGCCGATGGTGCCGCGGCTCGTGCACGACGTGCTCGCCACTCCGGGGCGGCCGCTCGAACCCGCGACCCGGAACTGGATGGAGCCGCGTTTCGGCAGCGACTTCAGCCGCGTGCGTGTGCACGACGACGGCCACGCCGCTGAATCCGCGCGCGCCGTGGGAGCGCTTGCCTACGCCGTCGGCAGCCATGTCGTGTTCGATACTCACCAGTACGCACCGGGCACGCCGGCGGGCCGCCACCTGCTCGCGCACGAGCTGGCGCATACGCTGCAGGACCCCGGCGCGGGCGGCCTGCACGCCTCGCTGGCGATCGGGCAACCCGGAGACGCCTCCGAAATCGCCGCCGATCGGGCGGCCGACGCGGTGACGCGTGGTGAGCGGGTTTCCGTTGCGCCCAGCGGTGGCGGGGTGATGCGCCGGCAGATGCGCGGTTGCGCCGCCAGCGCGGGCGACGGCCCGGATGTGCGCAAGGTGCACTGCCCGGACGGTTCCGATTACCGGGTGACGATGACGGCCGCCGACGGACCGCCGGTGCCGGGCTTCCACGGTTCGGTCACGCCAGGCGCCAGCCTCAAGGAAATCTGGCTGGACATCTCCCTGTGCAAGGGCAACATCCAGGTCAACCTGCAGCCGGGCGTGGACATACCGAAGGCGCTCGGCTCGGTGGTCGCCAACATGGTGGCGGGTTCCGACGCGTTGAAGGGCGTCGCCATCAATCCCGAGCTGAAGATCACCTTCATCCAGGGCTCGAGCTTCACGGTGTCGCTCACGCCGTCGGTCAAGCTGGACGACAAGGGCGTCGCCGGTGCCGGTGGGTCGGTGGAGGTGCAGACCAAGGACGTGACCGTGAAGGGTGGCGTGAATTGCGACCCGCGGGCGGGATCGTGCATGTTCACCCTCGACATCGGTGGCGGCGCGGCCACGAAGCCCGTGGACTGTCACAAGAAGGGCAAGCAGAAGATCACCTTCGCCTGCGAGAAGATCACCCACGTGCCGGCGGTGCCGGAGGTGCCGGCGCAGAAGCGGACGGAGACCCAGACGCGCTACGTGTTCTTCCGGCACGCCAGGCATGAGGTGCGCAAGGATTTCCGGTTGCCGACCGACATCCAGGCACTGAACGAACAGGGCTACCGGGTCACCTCCATCAAGGGTTTCACCTCGCCCGAGGGACCGCGCGGTTCCGAACACGCGCCGCAGTTCGAAGGCAACGTGGCGCTGGCCATCGAGCGGGCGCAGGCAGCCCGCGACTGGCTGGCGGACCCGAAGGTGTGCGCCGGCTGCGATCTGTCCGGCGCCAGGCAAAGCGGCGAGAGCGAGCTGCCGCCGGAACAGGGCCAGCAGGAGCCCGAGCCGAAAGGGCCGGACATGGAGCGCGGCGCCGTGGACGAGTTCCTCGGCAAGAAGGGCACGCCCGACCCGCTGGCGCCTGCCGACCCGGCGGGCCGAGCGAAATTCGAGCGCATGCCATTCGGCCGGCAGCGCGAACAGGCGTACGAGCTCATGCGCCGGGCAGCCATCGTGCTGGAGCGCACGCAGGTGGTGCGTGAACGCCAGCCCGGCGTTCCGGCGCGGGACGAGCCCAGTGCCGTCGAATGCAGCGCGGAAGTGCTGGAGGCGGCGCAGAAATCGTTCGGCATAAAGATCCCGGGGCCATTCAATTTCGACACGCCGGGTAAACCTTGATGGACACCTTGCCATGAACGTCTTCGACGGCCTGCTCGGCTACGAAAAACTGATGCTGGTGTGCGGCTTCATCCTGTTCGTGTTCGCGCTGGCGGCGATCACCGTGATGATCGTGCAGCGACGCGACTTCAAGATGGCGATGGCGCTGATCGTGCTCGCGATCGTGCTGATGGGCTTCCCCGGCATCCAGGCGGTGAAGTTCAGCCAGGACACGGTCGAGCTGGATCGCATCCGCACGCAGCCGCAGGCGCCGGCCGATCCGGCGCAGAAGCAGCAGGCCGAGCAGACGCTGGCCAATCTCGAGCAGCGCGCGGTCGGCAATCCGCAGCTGCAGGCGCAGGTATCGGACGGCTACCGCGCGATCGGCGAGGTGGACAAGGCGTACGACCTGGCGAAGTCGGTGCTGCGCGAGAAGCCGTCGGCGCAGGTGCAGGCCACCCTGGTGCCGGTGCTCACCGCGAAGTTGAACCAGGTGCAGGCCGGTGCGCGGATCATCGCGCCGCCAGCCGCTGCAACCAGCGCGCCGGCATCCGGCAGCGTGCCGCCTGCGGTGGCGACGGGGGCGTCGGCCGGCACCGCCAGCGTCGCGTCCCCGACTCCCGCGCCGGTGGCCCGCGAGCGCGAGCGCCAGATCGCCGCCATCGCCAGCCAGTTGCAGAGTACCGCCGCACCGTTGCCGGCGGCCTCGCATGCCGCGCTGGCCAAGGCCTACGTGGTGCTGGGCCAGCCGCAACGGGCCCAGGCGAATGTCGACGCCGCCCGCCGGATCGATCCGAACATTAGGATCAGCGCTGCCGTGCTGCGTGCGGCAAGGGCAGGCGGCAACCCATGACCGATGGAGCGATGACGATGGACACCTTACGCAAGAACGACCAGGGACCGCAGGTGCGGCAACTGCAGAAGCTGCTGGCGCAGCGTGGCTACGCGGTCGATGCCAACGGCACGTTCGACACGAAGACGTGGCAGGCGGTGCGCGCATTCCAGGCGCAAAATCTCGACCAGCACGGCCAGCCGCTGGTGGTCGACGGTGTGGTCGGGCCGCTGAGCTGGTGGAGCCTGCAGAACCCGAAGCCGTTCATCAAGACGCCGACCGCGGTCGATTACACCACGCTGCCGGCGAACGGCGGCAGCCAACTCGGCCGTGCCGCACTCGCGGCGGCGATCGGCGAGTTGAAGGCGAACGCGCGCGAGATCGGCGGCAACAACCGCGGTCCGTTTGTGCGCAAATACCTCGCGCCGGCCGGTCTCGACGAAGGCGATTCGTGGTGCGCCGGTTTCGTCAGCTGGTGTTTCATGCAGGCAAGTGGTGGCGACAAGGCGGCGATGCCGTTCACCTATATCGCCAGCGCGCGCACCTTGCTGGCCGAGTTCAAGCAACAGGGCTGGGCGTCGGCGCCGGGCAGCGGTTACCTGCCGCAGCCGGGCGACGTGGTGGTGTGGTGGCGGGTCAGCCTGGCCGGCTGGTTGGGCCATACCGGCCTGGTGCACTCGGTGCAGGACGGCATGCTGTACACGATCGAGGGCAACCGCAGCCCGCGCGTGCAGGGCTTTTCCTATGTGCTGAGCCGGATGGACAAGCTGCTCGGCTACGGCCACGTGCCATGAGCGGATTCCCCGGTTCCCCGCGCATCCTGAAGGGCGGCATCGTGCTGATCGACGCGGCCAACTCGGCGGTGCTGCGGGTGATCGCGCTGCAGTACAACCCCGATTCGCTGACCCGCTCGCTGCAGGTGCAGGCCGTCAGTGCGGACGGCGGCGACCGCTCCGAGGTGCTGCGCCTGAAGGGGCCGCCGGTGGAGACGCTGAAGCTGGAGGCGGAGATCGACGCCACCGACCAGCTGGAATTTCCGGAGCAGAACGGCGGCGTCGCCCAGTCCGGCATCTTCGCCCAGCTGGCCGCGCTGGAGACGATGGTCTATCCGAACAGCGGGCAGCTGCGCGCGAACGACCTGCTGGCGCAAATCGGCACGCTGGAAATCGTGCCGATGGAGACGCCGCTGGCGCTGTTCGTGTGGAGCAAGTCACGCATCCTGCCGGTGCGCGTCACCGAGTTCGGCATCACCGAGGAAGCGTTCGACACGGCGCTGAACCCGATCCGCGCCAAGGTCAGTCTGGGGTTGCGCGTGCTGTCGGTGAACGACGTGCCAAGCGGGCACAAGGCCGCCAGCCTGTTCATGAGCTACCTGCAACAGAAGGAGCGCCTGGCCAGCGGCGCCGGCGGCCAGCTGTCCGCGCTCGGCCTCAGTGGAGTGCCGTGATGAACCTGAACTTTCCGCCCACCAGCCGTTATGCGCTGACGCCCACCGCGAGCTTCGTGCGCGCCGACGGCACGGTGGTGATATACCTGAAGCGCCGCTTCGTGCCGCCCCCGGAAAACCTCGCCCTGCTGCAGTGGCATCGCGTGGTGCAGGGCGAGCGGCTGGACAACATCGCGGCGAAGTACCTGGGCGATCCCGAACAATTCTGGCGGCTGTGCGACGCGAACCGCGCGCTGCGTCCCGAGGAGCTGACCGAGACGATCGGCAAGCCGCTGCGCATCACCTTGCCCGAAGGCATTCCGGGGGTGCCGCATGCTTGAAGGCGTGCACTTGACGCTGTTGGTCGGGCCGGTGGTGCCGGTACCGGTGCCGCAGCCCGTGCTGGACGCGCTCACCCGGGTCGAGGTGAACGCGCCGGACGAGGGGGCCGGCGCGTTCACCCTGCAGTTCACGCTGAGCGTGCAGTCGCCGCTGCACACGCTGTTCCTGCTCTCGGGCGGCGGCGTGGTGCCGCTGCTGCGGGTGATCGTGGTGGTCACGGTGAACGGCATGCCGCAGGTGCTGATCGACGGCGTGGTGACCCGCACCGAAGTGGTGCCGGGCGCGGACCAGCGCCACACCACGCTGCAGGTCACCGGCGACGACCTCACCGCGGTGATGACCAAGCTGGAGTTTTCCGGCCTGCCCGGCCTGCCGTATCCGGCGATGCCGGCCGAGGCGATCGTGGCCTTGCTGCTGGCGAAGTACGCGTTCCTCGGCATCGTGCCGCTGGTGATTCCCAGCATCGCGATCGACGTGCCGATCCCGACCAACCGCATTCCGACCCAACAGGGCAGCGACCTGGAGTACATCCGCCTGCTGGCCGAGCGCGTCGGCTACGTGTTCTACCTCGACCCCGGCCCGCTGCCCGGCATGAGCACCGCGTACTGGGGGCCGAAGATCAAGGTGGGCGTGCCGCAGCCGGCGCTGAACGCGGACATGGACGCGGCCAGCAACGTCGACGAGCTCAGCTTCAGCTACGACGGCAACGCGCGGCAGCTGCCGGTGGTCTACATCCAGAACGAGCAGACCAAGGTGCCGTTGCCGCTGCCGATTCCCGACATCGGCCCGCTCAATCCGCCGCTGGGCCTGATCGATCCGCCGCCGCAGCAGTTCCGCCCCTTGCCCGAGACCGCGAAGTATTCGCCGCAGCGCGCACTGCTGCTGGGCATGGCCGAGGCGGCGAAATCCGCCGACACCGTCACCGGCCGCGGCAGCCTCGACGTGGTGCGCTACGGCCGCGTGCTGAAGCCGCGCCAGTTGGTCGGCGTGCGCGGCGTCGGCCCCGCGTTCGACGGCCTGCATTACGTCACCCAGGTGCGCCACACGATCCGCCGCGGCGAGTACAGGCAGAGCTTCCAGCTGTCGCGCAAGGGCCTGGTTTCCACCGTGCCGCTGGTGCCGTCATGAACCGCTATTACGGCAAGTACCGCGGCACGGTGGTCCAGAACGTGGACCCGGAACAGCGCGCGCGCATCCAGGTGATGGTGCCGGACGTGTCCGGGCTGATCCCGTCGAGCTGGGCGATGCCGTGCGTGCCGATCGCCGGCAAGCAGAGCGGCGTGTACGTGGTGCCGCAGATCGGCGCCGGCGTGTGGATCGAGTTCGAGCAGGGCGATCCGGATTATCCGGTCTGGGTCGGCGGCTTCTGGGGCAGCGCAGCGGAAGTGCCGGCGCTGGCGCTGGCCGGCAATCCGGCCAGCCCGAGCGTGGTGCTGCAGTCGGGCCTGCAGAACACCATCGCGATCAGCGACCTGCCGGGGCCGGCCGGCGGCATCCTGCTGAAGAGCGTCACCGGCGCGATGATCATGGTCAACGAGGTCGGCATCACGATCTCCAACGGCCAGGGCGCCACCATCGTGCTCGCCGGGCCGACGGTGACGATCAACAACGGCGCGCTGGTCGTGACGTAGGAGATGCACGATGCCGGGCTTCCTCATTCATGTCGGTGCCAGCGTGCTCTGTTCACACGGCGGCCAGGCGCAGGCCACCGCCCCAAATCCGCGCGTCGCGGTGAGCGGCCAGCCCACGGTGACGCTCGCCGCGCCGTGGCTGGTCGCTGGCTGCGCGCTGCCGCCGCCCACGGCGGCGAACGGGCCGTGCATCAGCGCGCAGTTCGTCACTGCCGCCACCCGGGTCACTTCCAACGGCCAGCCGCTGCTGCTCTTCGACAGCCAGGCGATCTGCGCGCCGACCGGCACGCCGCTGCTGATCGTCGCCAGCCAAACGCGCGTCACCGCGATGTGAGGACGCCCATGAATATCGCCAAAGAAAATATGGATTATCCGTTCCACTTCGATCCGCGCGGACGCACCGCGGAGACCGGTGACGACGAGCACGTGCGCGACATGATCGAGCAGCTGCTGTTCACCAGCCCGGGCGAGCGGGTGAACCGGCCCGACTTCGGCAGCGGCCTGCTGCAGCTGGTGTTCGCGCCGAACAGCCCGGAGCTGGCCGCCGCGCTGCAGTTCACCTTGCAGGCGGCGCTGCAGCGCTGGCTGGGCGACGTGATCGACGTGGGCTCGCTGGCGGTGAGCAGCGAGGACGCCGCCTTGCGCGTCGACCTCAGCTACACCGTGCGCGCCAGCGGCGACACGCGCAGCGACAGCTTCGTGCGGAGCCTGCCATGAACCGCGCGAACGCCCATGCGAGTCACGCCACGATCGGTTGCGCGCCGCTGCCGGCCTGCAGCGTGCCGGCGCGACGCGAAAAGTTGCGGCTGGCCGGCACGCTCAACGGCATCGACTACGTCGAGGTCGGCGACGACGGCATCAGCCTGTGCGTGCATTTGTTCGGCGACATCCCGCAAGGCCTCGGCATGGCCAACGTGCGCATCACCGGCGGCGACCGCATCACCGGGCTGCGCGTGCTCAGCGTGAACCCCGAGCTGGAACCGGACATGCACGACGACGCCTGCCTGCGTGTGCTGCTCGACCGCGAAGGCGACCACACGGCGTACTGCCTGTGCCTGGTGGATGCGGCTTCCGGCAACGACCCGGCCGGCTGGCTGGTGTATCCCGGTTTCGATCCGCGCTATGCCTGCGCCACGCTGCACTTCCGCCTGGACTGCGCGAAGACGCTGGATTGCGCGGACGAGGCGCCCTGCGTGAAGGCATCGCCACCGGCGCCGGAGATCAACTACCTCGCCAAGGACTACGCCAGCTTCCGCCAGCTGTTCCTCGACCGCCTCGCGCTGGACATGCCGGCCTGGCAGGAGCGCCACGTGCCGGACCTCGGCATCGCGCTGGTGGAGACGCTGGCGTACACCGCCGACTACCTCAGCTACTACCAGGACGCGGTCGCTACCGAGGCCTACCTGGGCACCGCGCGCAAGCGCATCTCGGTGCGCCGGCATGCGCGGCTGGTCGACTACCGCATGCACGAGGGCTGCAATGCGCGCGCGCTGGTGACGCTGGCCAGCAGCAACGACCTGAGCCTCGAACTGGCCAACCTGCTGCTGCTGGCGCCGCCGTCCGGGCCGGGCCATCCGCAACCCGGCGTGATCGACGCGGCCCAGCTCGACACGGCGCGTGCGCAAGGCGCGCTGATCTACGAGCCGATGCTGCTGGACGGCATGACCACGTTCGACGTGGTCGCCGCGCACAGTGCGATCCGGCTGCACAGCTGGGGCGACGAGCTGTGCTGCCTGCCGCGCGGCAGCACGCGCGCGACCCTGGTCGACACGGCGCCGCCGGCGCCGCCGGCAGCGACGGATGCCGCCGCGGTCGCGCCGCCGCAGCGCGCGCTGAAGCTCGCGGCCGGCGACCTGCTTATCTTCGAGGAAGTGCTGGGACCGCAGACCGGCAACCCGGCCGACGCCGATCCCGCGCATCGCCACGCCGTGCGCCTCACGGACGTCCGGACGTCCGTCGACCCGCTGGACGGCACCCTGCTGCTGGAAGTCGCGTGGGATGCCTGCGACGCACTGCCGTTCGACCTGTGCCTGTCGGTGCGCACGCCGGCGCCGGACTGCGCCTGGCTGCACGACGTCAGCCTGGCGCGCGGCAACGTGCTGCTGGTCGACCACGGCGAACACGTGCGCGGGCAGTGCACGTCCACCGCGATCTGCCTGCCCGGCGACAGCGACGGCGATTATCCCGGGCTGACCGCCGCGCTCGCCGCGATGCCGGATGCCTGCACGCGCTGCGGCACGCTGGCCGAGGACTGCTGGCTGGTGCCGGGTAGCACGCAATACGGCTGCTGCCGTTGCGACGGCGCGGTGCAGGACGTGCGCCGCCCGCCCGCCGACACCGGCCACGTGTTGCCGGACGCGCCGCTGACCTGGGCCGAACCGTTGCCGCCGCATGCGCCGGTGTGCCGGCTACTGGCGCGCGACCCGCGCCAGGCGCTGCCGCAGCTCGCCGTCTACGGCGGTGCGCTGGCCGACGTGCTGGTGGCCGGCACGCCCGATCCGCGCTGGCGCTGGCTGCCGCGCCAGGACCTGCTGGAGAGCGGCCCGGACGATCGCCATTTCGTGGTCGAGGTCGACGACGATGGCGCCGCCCACCTGCGCTTCGGCGACGGCGTGCTGGGCGCGCAGCCGCAGGCCGGCGACTTCTTCCGCGCCGCCTCGCGCATCGGCAACGGCCCGGCCGGCAACGTGGGCCGCGACAGCATCGTGTGGCTGGCGCTGAAGTCGGGCGTGCTGTCCGCCGAGCTGCAGCCGCGCAACCCGCTGCCGGCCAGCGGCGGCACCGCGCCGGAGAGCCTGGCCGAAGTGAAGCTGTACGCACCCGGCGCGTTCCGCGCCAAATCACTCCGCGCAGTCGTCGCCGACGATTACGCGAGGTTCGCCGCGCAGGCGCCGGAGCTGCAGGGCGCCGCTGCCGCGCTGGAGTGGAGCGGCAGCTGGTACGCGGTCGACGTGATGGTCGACCCGCTGGGCTGCGAGAACCTGCCGTCGGCACTGGCGCGGCGGATCAGGACGCAACTGGAGCGCTACCGCCGCATCGGACACGACGTCGAGGTGCATGCGGCCTGCTACGTGCCGCTGCGCATCGCACTGTTCGTCTGCGTGCTGCCGGACTTTCTCGTCGCCCACGTCGAGGCCGAGCTGCGCGACCGCTTCGGCACGGGCCTGCGCCGCGACGGCACGCCCGGCTTCTTCCATCCGGACCGGCTCAGGCTGGGTGCGCCGGTGTTCGCCAGCGCACTGCTGGCCGAGGCGCAGTCGATCGCCGGCGTGGCCCACGTCGAAGTCACCACGTTGGTCCGCGCCGAGGGCGGCGATGACGGCGTGCCCGACGACGGCGTATTGCACCTGGCCGCGCGCGAAATCGCCCAGGTCGACAACGACCCGGACCATCCCGACCACGGCAGCATCAGCTTCGATATGGGAGGTGGCCGATGAGCTGCTGTAGCGCCTGTGGCAGGCATGCCTGCGCCTGCGGTTGCGGCGCGACCGCCGGCACGCCGTTGCCGTTGTACAACCGGCCGGGGCTGTCCAGCCTTGCGTACCGTGTCGGTACGTACGCCGACTTCCGCGCCACCATGCAGCGCGATCTCAGCGATGCCGCACTGCCGGCGCTGGCCGGACTGCGCACGCGCGAGGCGGACGACCCGGCGATGGCGCTGCTCGACGCCTGGGCGGTCGGCGCCGACGTGCTGAGCTTCTATCAGGAACGCATCGCCAACGAAGGCTACCTGCGCACTGCCACCGAGCGGCGCTCGGTGCTGGAGCTGGCGCGGCTGGTCGACTACCGCCTGCGCCCCGGCGTGGCCGCCAGCGTCTACCTCGCCTACACCGTGGAAAAGGACTCGCCGCCGGTGACCATTCCCGCCGGCGCCCGCGCGCAGTCGGTGCCCGCGCCGGGCGAGCAGATGCAGACCTTCGAGACCGCCGAGCCGCTGGACGCGCGCTTCGAGTGGAACGCGCTCAGGCCGCGGCTGACCCGGCCGCAGAACATCACGCTCGACAACGTCGCAGGGCTCGGCGAGCTGTGGATCGCCGGCACCGCCAGCAACCTCAGGCCGAACGACCGCCTGCTGTTCCTGTTCGGCGACCTCGCCACCGGTGTGCAGGCGATCCGCTTGGTGCGGTCGGTCGAGGTGCAACAGCAGAGCGGGCGCAGCAAGGTGTTGTTGCAGCCGGTCGAAGCGGCGACGGCGCAGATCGTGGCGGCGGCGAACAAGGCGATCATTGCGCTGAACGCATCGGCCGCCGGACCCCATCGCGAAAGATGGCTGGAAGGCATCGAATCCGCGCGCAGGGATCTGCTGCTGGGCGGCGACAACGGTGGCAGCTTCGACGTGCTGATGAATCGCCGGCTGGATGGCATTCCCGCCGGACCGCCAGCCGTCGACG
This sequence comes from Rhodanobacter soli, assembly GCF_040548735.1. NCBI lineage: Bacteria > Pseudomonadati > Pseudomonadota > Gammaproteobacteria > Lysobacterales > Rhodanobacteraceae > Rhodanobacter > Rhodanobacter soli. Next base: position 91,356 of record NZ_JBEPSD010000004.1, read on the forward strand.
ATTTCAAGAGCGCGGTGGATGCGGCGTTCGGCACGGCTCCGCCGTCCGCCGGGCCGCCGGGCGGCTTCGGCGCGCTGTTCGCCGCGCTGACGCTCACGCCGACCTTGCAACCGGCCAGCCGTTTCCGCCTGCAACGCAACGTCGTCAGCGCGCTGGGCAAGGCCAGCGACGTGCGCCCGCAGCTGCTGCTGAATTTCGAGGCGCGGCTGGCCGACAACTTCTACCGCGCCTGGACCAGCGTGCCGCAGGGCGAGCCTTCGCCGGCGCTGAGCGGCGTCCATGTGCTGCGCGTGGCCGCGCCGCTGTTCGGCTACAACGCGCCGCAAAGCATCTCCATCACGCAGACGCCCGATGGCCATGGTGGCTCGACCTCGAAGGTCGCCACCACCGAGCTTTCGCTGGATGAAGATCCGAATGTCGTGCGCCTGGACAATGGCTACGACGGTGTGATGGCGGGTAGTTACCTGGTCATCCATCCGTCTGGTGACGTTCCCACGGTGGCGCGGGTGAAGAGCGTGCGGGTTCATCCGCAGCTGAGCTACGGCATCAGCGGCAAGACCACCGAGATCACGCTGGATGATCCGTCGGTGGATGGCGACTCGGTGGTGTGGCAGGTACCAAGCATGACGGCCTTGCGCAGCACGCAGGTGCATGCGCAGAGCGAACCGTTGTCGCTGGCCGAGCTGACCATCGCCGACACGGTCGGCCGGGTTGCCGATGACGGTGCATCGCGCACGACCAGCGACAGCGCCACCCGGCTCACCCTCGACAGCGCCGTCGACGGCCTCAAGGCCGGTCGCTGGGTGATCGTGGAAGGCCGGCGCAGCGACGTGCCGGGTACCGATGCGGTGAGCGCCGCCGAGCTGGTGATGCTGGCCGCGGTGGAGCAGGGCGCGGATGCGGATCTGCCGGGCGACACCGTGCACAGCACCCTGGTGTTCGCCAACCAGGGCCTGGCATACAGCTACGTGCGCGACAGCGTGGCGGTGCATGCCAACGTGGTGCGCGCCAGCCATGGCGAGACGCGCAACGAGGTGCTCGGCAGCGGCAGTGGCGCGTCGTCGATGCAGGCGTTCGTGCTGAAGCAGTCGCCACTGACCTGGGTTTCCGCCGCCACCGTCGACGGCGTGCAGAGCACGCTCACGCTGCGCGTCAACGGCATGCAGTGGCACGAGACGCGCAACCTCGCCTTCGCCGGCGCGGCCGGGCGCAACTTCGTCACCGCCACCGACGACGACGGCAAGACCACCGTGCAGTTCGGCGACGGCATGCACGGCGCGCGGCTGCCCGCCGGCGTCGAGAACATCGTCGCCACCTACCGCAACGGCATCGGCACGCCGGGCAACGTGCGCGCGGGGCAGGTCAGCCTGCTGGCGACCCGGCCGCTCGGCGTCAAGGACGTGGTCAACCCGCTGCGCGCCTCCGGCGGCGCCGACGCGGAGACGCGCAACCAGGCGCGCCGCAACGCGCCGCTGGCGGTGCTGGCGCTGGACCGGCTGGTCTCGGTGGCGGACTACGCCGACTTCGCACGCACGTTCGGCGGCGTCGGCAAGGCGGCGGCGGTCAAGCTGGGCAGCCTGGTGCAGGTCACCATAGCCGGCGCCGCCGATGCGCCGATCGATGCCACCTCCGACCTCTACCGCAACCTGCTGCAGGCGTTGCAGCAGTACGGCGATCCCTCGCTGCCCGTGCGCCTGGGCGTGCGCGAGCTGCTGGCGCTGACCGTGAGCGCGAAGGTGGGGCTGTTGCCGGACTTCGCGTGGGAGTCGGTCGAGCCGGCCGTGCGCGCGGCGCTGCTGGATGCGTTCGGCTTCGAGCGGCGCCTGCTGGCGCAGAACGTCTATCTCAGCGAACTGGTTGCCTGCATGCAGGCGGTGCGCGGCGTGGCCTGGGTCGACGTGGACGCGTTCGGCAGCCTCGACGAGGCGACCCTGCTGGCCGGCTTCGGCGCCGGCGGCGACAACGGCAAGGGTGGCGATGGCGCCGCGTTGACGAGCCACGTCGCCGTCACGACCGCGACGACGACGGTGCCGCCGCGCGTGCAGGTGCTTCCTGCCCGCTACGACGACAACGGCATGCTGCGCCCGGCGCAACTGGCCTATCTGCCGCCGAACGTCCCCGACACCTTGCTGCTGCAGGAGGCCACGCCATGACTGCGCGTCCGGATCGGCTGTACGACCTGCTGCCGGTGGTCTACCGCATGCGCGATGCGGAGCAGGGTTACCCGCTGCGCGATTTTCTGCGCGTGCTGTCGAGCCAGGCCGACGTGCTCGAGCAGGACATCGCCCGGCTGTACGACAACTGGTTCATCGAGACCTGCGACGACTGGGTGGTGCCCTACCTCGGCGACCTGCTCGGCTACACCTTGTTGCCCGAGGCGGCCACGCTGGGCGAGGACGGCCGCCGCGACGCCAGCCTCGGCCGCGTGCTGGCACCGCGCGCCGACGTGGCGAACACGATCGACGCGCGCCGGCGCAAGGGCACGCTGTCGCTGCTGGAAGACCTGTCCCGCGACGCGGCGGGCTGGCCGGCGCGCGCGGTGGAGTTCTACCGCCGGCTCGGCTGGATGCAGCATCTCGACCACCCGCATCCGCAGCGCGGCGGCACGGCCGACCTGCGCGATCCGGGGCGGCTGCAACGGCTCGGCTGGGCGAACGGCGCGTTCGATCCGTTCGCGCACAGTGTCGACCTGCGGCGCATGGGCAGCCGGCATCGGCACGGCCGCCACAACATCTCCGCGGTCGGCGTGTTCGCCTGCCGCCTGCGCAGCTACCCGGTGAACTGCACGCCGGCATACTGCATCGAGGAACGCGGCCCGCAGTGCTTCAGCTTCAGCGTGCTCGGCAACGACACGCCGCTGTTCCAGCGTCCGGTCGCGGAAACCGAACCCACGCACATCGCCGACGAGCGCAACCTGCCACTGCCGCTGCGCCGCTGGCGTTTCGCCGAGCGCGGTCCATTGGCCGACTACGCCAGCGTGTCGGCCGAACTCTACGGCGACGGCCGCAGCGTGCAGGTGTGGGCGCCGGACTGGCCGGCGAAAGGCCAGGGCGTGCCGGTGCCGCGCGATGCGCTGATCCCGGCCGACCTGTCCGGCTGGCGCGGCCAGGTGCCGCGCGGGCGCGTGGCGCTCGACCCCGAGCGCGGCCGCCTGATGTTCCCGGCCAACCAGCGGCCGAAGCGCGGCGTGTGGGTGAGCTACCAGTACGGCTTCGCCGCCGACCTCGGTGGCGGCGAGTACGCGCGGGTCACGCCGGAGTTGGAAGGCGCCACCCGCTATGTGGTGCATGCCACCTTGCCGGGTCGCGCGGCGAGCGGCAACTGGCCGGCCGGCCACTTCGGCAGCATCGCCGACGCGCTGACGGCGTGGGTGCAGGCCAAGGCGACCACGCCGGCGCTGCGCGCGCTGGTGATCGAGCTGGCCGAAAGCGGCGTGTACGAGGGCAGCATCGACCTGCAGCTCGATGCGGGCGAGGCGATCCAGCTGCGTGCCGCCGAACGCACGCGGCCGGTGCTGCGCCTGCTCGATGTGCGTGCCAGCCAGCCGGACGCGCTCAGCGTCAGTGGCCGCGCCGGCAGCCGCGTGCTGCTGGACGGCCTGCTGGTCGTGGGCCGCGGCATCGAGGTGCACGGGCCGGGCGACGAGGCCGCCACGGACGACGACCTGTGCGAGCTGCTGATCCGCCACTGCACCCTCGTGCCTGGCTGGGCACTGCACTGCGACTGCGACCCGAAGCGTCCGGGCGAACCCAGCATCACCCTCGACGGCACGCGCGCGGCGCTGCGCGTCGAGCACAGCATCCTCGGCGCGATCGCCGTGATCAGCCCCGAGCGCCGCGGCGAGCCACCGCCGCTGGAACTGTGCGACAGCATCCTCGACGCCACCGGCATGGAGCGCGTGGCGCTGGGTGCGCCGGACGAGGCGGTGGCCTATGTCGAGGCCAGCTTCCGCCGCTGCACGGTGATCGGCGAAGTGCAGGCGCATGGCATCGCGCTGGCCGAGGATTCGATCTTCGCCAGCCCGCTGCGCGTGCTGCGCCGGCAGCAGGGCTGCGTGCGCTTCTGCTACGTGGCGCACGGTTCGCGCACGCCGCGTCGTTTCCATTGCCAGCCCGACCTGGCGCTGGCCGCGGTCGCCGCGGCCGATCGCGCGCACGAACGGCTGCGCGTGATGCCGCAGTTCCGCAGCCGGCGCTACGGCACGCCGCACTACCTGCGCCTGGCCGACGGCTGTTGCGTGGAAATCCGCAGCGGCGCGTCCGACCGTTCGGCGATGGGCGTCTACCACGACCTGTACGAACCGCAGCGCGAGGCGAACCTCGCGGCGCGGCTGGCCGAATACGTTCCGGCGGGCACGGACGCCGGCATTCTTTTCGCGAATTAGGAGATCGACCATGAAAGGCGACTTCGCACGCGTCAGCTTCGACCCGACCCTGCACTACAGCCAGGTGTTCCAGCAGCAGGGACGCGTGCTGCTGGAGGCGGACTGGAACGAACAGGCGCACATCCAGCTGCATCTGCTGCGCACCCTGGTGCGCGACCTGGTCGGCCCGTGCTGGGCGGCAGGCGGCGGTTTCGCCATCACCGGCAGCACCACCAACGCCGACGGCAGCAGCAAGCCGCTGCCGCTGACCGACTGGCAGCTGGCGCCGGGGCATTTCTACGTCGACGGCATCCTGTGCGTGAACGAAGCCGTGTGCACGCTGGCGCAGCAACCGTACGCGCCCACACCGGACTTCGGCGTGGCCGACGGCAAGAGCGGCTTCGAGAACCCGCCGGCGGGTTTTGCGCTGTGGCTCGACGTGTGGGAGCGGCATCTGTGCGCGGTGGAAGCGCCGCGCATCGCCGACGTGGCGCTGGACGGCGTCGACACCGCCTCGCGCGCGCAGGTGGTATGGCAGCTGCGCATGCTCGACCAGCCGCGGGCGCAACAGCAGCTCGACGACGTCGCCGCGGCACTGAAGACGCGCCAGGATGCCGCCGGCAACCCGGCCGACGTCGCTGCGGTCAAGCAGCAGATCGCCGAGGTGGCCAAGCTGCGCAAGAGCCTCGATGGGAACGGCCAGGCCAACGCTTCACCCTGCGCGATGCTGCGCCAGTTGCTCGGTGCGCGCGCGGCGTATGCGCTGCCGCGGCTGCGCGCGGAACTGGGGCCGCAGGAATCCGACAACGATCCCTGCGTGATCGCCGCCGACGCGCGCTACCGCGGCTGCGAGAACCAGCTGTACCGGGTCGAGATCCACCGGGGCGGGCCGGCCGGCACGGCCAGCTTCAAGTGGTCGCGCGAGAACGGCTCGGTGGTGTTCGCGGTCACGCGCAGCGACCTCGGCGCAGCGGCAGACGACGGCAGCGCGCAGCTGACGGTGACGCTGGTCCGGCTCGGCCGCGATGCCCGGCTCGGGCTGGCGGCGAACGACTGGGTCGAACTGGTCGATGACCGCTACACGCTGGGGCAGCGCGCGTACCCGCTGCTGCAGGTGATCGCGGTCGACCTGGCAAGCTGCAGCGTCACCCTGAACGTGCCGAAGAACACCACGCCGTGGCCGTTGGACGACGACCCGCGCCGACATCCGCTGCTGCGTCGCTGGGATCAGCGCGAGGCGGTGAATGCGCAAGGCGTGCAGGCCGTGGCCGAAGGCGCGCCGATCGCGCTGGAGGACGGCATCCAGGTCAGCTTCGAAGCGGGCGGGCTGTATGCCATCGGCGACTACTGGCTGATTCCCGCGCGAGTGGCCGGCAACGGCCTGCTCGACTGGCCGATGAGCGGCACGGCGCCCGCTGCGCTGCCGCCGCGCGGATTGCATCACCACGCGGTGCTCGGCGTCACCGGCGACAACGCCGCCTACGACGAATGCTGCTGCCGCTTCGACAGCCTGTGCGAGTTGCTGCGCGCCTCGTCCAAGACGCACGGCCACGACCTGCTCACCGCGCCCGCGGTGGGCGCCGCCAAGTCCACGGCGGCGGCCGGCAGCGCCAAGCGCAAGCGGACGCGCGCCAAGCCGGCGAAGCCCGGCAATCCCTGAGTGCACCGCGCCTCAGCCCCGGCATCCGAATCATGGCCAAGGAAACTGTCCGATGGATCCGCTGACTGCTCCGTACTTTCCCATCATCTACGTCCGCGGCTACGCGATGACGGCGAACGAGATCGCCGATACCGTCGCCACGCCGTACATGGGCTTCAATCTCGGCTCCACCAAGCTGCGCCAGGCCTGGGACGGCACCGTGCGACGCCATGTGTTCGAGTCCCCGCTGGTGCGGTTGATGAAGGATTACGGTTACCGCGACGTCTACGCCGATGGCAGCGAGATCAGCGGCGAACTGCCGGCGCGCAGCGTGGTCATCTACCGCTACTACGAAACGGCCGACACCGACCTGGGCGACGGCAAGGTGCTGTCGATCGTCGAAGCCGCCACCGGCCTGCGCGACCTGATCCGCCAGCTGCGCGACCAGGTCTGCGGCACCGATGCGGCGCGGAAAAAGGCGTTCCGCGTGTACCTGGTCGCCCATTCGATGGGTGGACTGGTATGCCGCAGCTTCCTGCAGAACGACAAGATCAGCACCGGCGCCGACCGTGCCATGGTGGACAAGGTATTCACCTACGCCACACCGCACAACGGCATCGAGATGGTCGGCTTCAATGTGCCGGCGGTGCTCGGCCTGTGGGACATGAATAACTTCAACCGCAAGAACATGGCCGGCTACCTCGGCCTGAAGGGCACGCCGGAGCGTGTGGATACGCTGGACGGCAAGTTCGATCCGCAACGCTTCTTCTGCTTCGTCGGCACCAATCATCGCGACTACGAGGCGGCGCTCGGCATCTCGCGCAAGCTCGCCGGCGAGATGAGCGACGGCCTGGTGAAGATCGAGAACGCCACCGTGAGCGAAGCGCCGCGCGCCTTCGCCTACCGCAGCCACAGCGGCGTATACGGCGTGGTCAATTCCGAGGAGGGTTACCAGAACCTGGTGCGCTTCCTGTTCGGCGACATGCGCGTGGACGGTGTGCTGGAGGTGGACGTACTGCCGCTGCCGGCCTCGGTGCAGAAAGCGAAGGACGACGGCAAACAGGTGCGTGCTTCGTACTACTTCGAGGCCACCGTGGCCCCGCGCGGCACCAACAGCTACCGCTTGACCGAGCGTCGCCGGGATACCTTCAGCGCGATCCTGCGCGGCTTCGACGAACTGCTGCGACCGGACAACGCCGGGCTGGCGGCGCCGCGCTCGCCGGTGCTGTTCTCGGCGTTCCTCGACACCAGCAAGATCACCTCCGGCAATACCGTCGTGTTCAGCGTGGAGCTGACCGTATCGACCACCGGCTACACCATCGACAACAAGCTGTGGCTGGACAAGCACGTCGAGGGCGAATACCTGTTCCGCGACACCGTGGTAGTCCGGGCGACGCGCAGCGGCGATGGCTGGAACGTGCGCTACGTGCTCGCCGACGAGCAATCCAGCGAAGGGCTCGGCACCCTGGCCGAGTCCCGGCCGGAGGGCTACCTGATTCCACTTTCTTCGCAGAAAGGCTTCAAGGGACGGCTGCGGCTGACGGTGCAGCGACCCGTGCCGGCAGGCGGCTGAGCTTCCAAGGCAGGGGCCGCAGCAACGATCCATGTCCGGCTTGCCGAAAAGGCAGCTTGCCGCTTGTTCGCCCACCGGCCTGAAAGCCCGTTTCCAGTTCAACCGATCAGGACATCCCTCGAAGCATTGGCCACTTGCGGAGTTTGGACGATGGACAAGAACGAATGTCTTGCGATGCAGCTGGCAACCCACATCGACTGGTTCGACAAAGAGTCGAGAGGGCATAAGCAGCTGCACCGGAAACTGCGCTACCTGGCCTTTTCCCTTACTGCGCTGTCGACGGTCCTGGCCGGGCTGGCGCTTGCCGCGCCCGAACTGCAGACGTCAAGCAACGTCGCCATCGTGTTGACCACGGCGGTCGCCGGCCTGGCTACCTCCATCGAGGGTTTGCGCAAGCCCGGTGAGTTATGGATCCACGAAAGAACGCTCTACTACGCGCTCAAAGATCTCAAGCGCAAACTCGAGTTCAGCACCTCGGAGGATCACGACCCCAGGGTCGTCGACATCATTTTCTCCGAGATGCAGGACGTTCTTGGTTCTGCACGCGAGCGATGGAGCCGGCAAGTGGCCGGGAAGGCGGGAAAGGAATCATCGGACCGGTCAACTTGAGGACGCGTAACCGGAGTCATCAATTCGCATAACTGGCGCCTGCTTGGCCTTGGTTTTCACAGCCCCGGTCGCCAATAGGCCCCGCGAACGGGTCCGGTTCGCCCGCGACCGGCTTGGCAACCCACCCTAGTGGGCAACGGGCTGCCTTTACACTATGCGGATGAACGACTCCGCCTGCGCGTCACCCTGGCGTCTATCCGTCGCCCCGATGATGGACTGGACCGACCGGCACTGCCGCTACTTCCATCGGCTGCTGACGCCGCGGGCGCGGCTGTATACCGAGATGGTGACCAGTGCGGCGCTGGTGCGCGGCAAACAGCTACGCCTGCTCGAGCACAGCCAGCAGGAACATCCGCTGGCCTTGCAACTGGGCGGCAGCGATCCGCACGAACTGGCGCAGGCGGCGCGCTTTGGCGCCGAGGCCGGCTACGACGAGATCAACCTCAACGTGGGCTGCCCGTCGGACCGGGTGCAGTCGGGGCGCTTCGGTGCCTGCCTGATGTACGAGCCGGCGCTGGTGGCCGAGTGCGTGAAGGCGATGCGCGACGCGGTCAGCGTCCCGGTGACGGTGAAGTGCCGCATCGGCGTGGACGACCAGGACGACTACGCCGGGCTGCAGCACTTCACCGAGCTGATGCTGGAGGCCGGCGTCGGGGTGCTGGTGGTGCACGCGCGCAAGGCCTGGCTCAAGGGCTTGTCGCCGAAGGAGAACCGCGAGGTGCCGCCGCTGGATTACGCGCGGGTGTACCGGCTCAAGCGTGAATTCCCCGAACTGGTGGTGGTGATCAACGGCGGCATCACCACGGTGGCACAGGTACAGGCGCATCTGGCGCAACTGGACGGGGTGATGCTGGGCCGCGCCGCGTACCACGACCCGTACCTGCTGGCGCAGGTCGAGCATGCACTGCACGGCGAGCCGCTGCCCACGCGTGAAAGCGTGTTGCAGCGCCTGCGGCCGTACGTCGAGGCCGAGCTGGCGCGCGGCACCGCGCTGAAGCACATCAGCCGGCACCTGCTCGGCCTGTATCAGGGCGAACCGGGCGCGCGCGCGTTCCGCCGCACGCTCAGCGAGGGCGCGCATCTGCCGGGCGCGGGCTGGGCCTTGCTGGAACAGGCCCAGGCGCCCTGCGCGGCGGCAGCGTGACAGCTACCGTCCGTCCGGTCAGTATTCAGGCCTGATTGCCTAGGCTGGACGTTTCGGCAGCTGCCAGGCGGGAACTTCACGCATGACAACGCACAAAAACTTCATCCTTGCTCTGTTCATATCGCTGTGCACCGGCGTGTCCGGGGCGGCTTTGGCGCAGGCGGCCGGGTCGGCGGTGACCCTGGACCAGGCAGTGCTCAAGGTGCAGGAGGACACCGGCGGCAAGATACTGTCGGCCGAGCAGCGGGGGGTCGGGCATCGGCAGGAGTACCGCATCAAGGTGCTTACTCCCGATGGTCACGTCAAGGTGATGGTGGTCTCTTCCGAATCAGGCAAGAATCCGGCATCTACCCAGTCAACCAAGAACCTGCCCGCCAAGAGCGCGGGCCGCAAGGAGAAACGCTGATGCGCATCCTGTTGGTGGAGGACGAGGCGCCGTTGCGCGAGACGCTGGCGGCACGCCTGAAACGGGACGGCTTCGCCGTCGATGCGGCGCAGGATGGCGAGGAGGGCATCTACCTCGGCCGCGAAGTGCCGTTCGACCTGGCGATCATCGACCTGGGCCTGCCCAAGATGTCCGGCATGGAACTGGTCAAGGCGCTGCGCGAACATGGACAGCGCTATCCGATCCTGATCCTGACCGCGCGCGGCAGCTGGCAGGACAAGGTCGAGGGGCTGAAGTACGGCGCCGACGACTACCTGGTGAAGCCGTTCCACGTCGAGGAATTGCTGGCGCGCATCAACGCGCTGGTGCGCCGCGCCAGCGGCTGGTCGAAACCGATCCTGGCCTGCGGCATGATCAAGCTGGACACCACCGCGCAGACGGTGACGGTGGAGGGCAAGCTGGTCGACCTCACCAGCTACGAATACAAGGTGCTGGAATACCTGATGCTGCACGCCGGCGAGCTGGTCTCCAAGGCCGATCTCACCGAACATATCTACCAGCAGGATTTCGACCGCGACTCCAACGTGCTCGAAGTGTTCATCGGCCGGTTGCGGCGCAAGCTGGATCCGGAAGGCACCCTCAAACCCATCGAGACGGTACGTGGACGCGGATACCGCTTTGCCATCCCGCGCACCGACGGCGACGACGAATGAGCGCAGGTCGCCGCGCCGCCCGCTTTCACTGGCGGCGCGCGCGGCGATCGCCACCAGTTTTGTGCTGGCAGGCTTTCTCGGCCTGGTCGGGCTCACCCTGACGCAGACCAACAAGGCGCGCGCGCTGCGCACGCTGCATGACCGGCTCGAGACTTTCGCGATTGCGTACATCACCAATACCGATGTCAACCGGTACGGCAAGTTGTTGCAGCCGGAAACGTCGCCGAACCCGAATTTCTCGCGGCCGGGTTCCGGCCTGTACGCCGTGGCGCTGGGCGACCACGGCTATCGCTGGGAGTCGTCCTCGGCGATCGGCCGCGACTTCACCTTCCTGAAGCCGCTGGAGCCGGGCCAGAGCCAGTTCGTGGGGCCGGTCGACACCCGCATGGGCCGGCTGTACTACTACAGCTACGGCGTGGCGCTGGATACGGTGGACAAGAAGTCGGTGCGGCTCACCGTGATGGTGGCGCAGACCGAGGACCAGCTCGAAGGCGAGAGCGCGGTGTTCCGCCACACCTTGGTGGTCTGGCTGTCGATCCTCGGCGTGATGCTGATCGTGCTGCAACTGCTGTTGCTGCGCTGGAGCCTGACCCCGTTGCGCAAGGTGGCCAGTGACATGAGCCGGGTCGAGCGCGGCGACAGTGAGCAACTTGACAGCCAGTACCCGCTGGAACTGACTGGCCTGACCGAGCGCATCAATGCGTTCATCACCAACGAGCGCGAGCAGCGCACGCGTTACCGGCATACCCTGGCCGACCTGGCGCACAGCCTGAAGACGCCGCTGGCGGTGATCCGCTCGCAGCTGGAATCGCCGACGACCGGCGACGAGGCGGCGCGGCGCAGCAGCGTGCTCGACCAGGTGCGGCGGATGAACGAACTGGTGGCCTACCAGCTGTCACGCGCCGCCACGTCCGGCCGCCAGACCTTCGCCAGCGCGGTGCCGATCGCCGGCCATGCCGAGGATCTGGTGCAGGGCCTGGAGAAGGTCTATGCCGCCAAGAACGTCCTGTGCGAGTTCGACATCGAGGAAGGTGCGGTGTTCTACGGCGAGCAGGGCGATCTGCTGGAGCTGATGGGCAACCTGCTGGAGAACGCGTTCAAGTGGGCCGGTCACCGGGTACTGCTGGTGATGAAGATGCAGCGCCAGGCCGGCCGGCAGCGGCCCGGCCTGTGGCTGAGCGTGGAAGACGACGGCCCGGGCATCGCCGAGGACAAGATCGAGAAGGTGCTGCAACGCGGCGTGCGCGGCGACGAGCGGGTGCAGGGCCACGGCATCGGCCTGTCGATCGTGCAGGACATCGTGCATGCCTACCAGGGCGAACTGGTGGTCGACCGCTCGCCGGAATTCGGCGGCGCCCGCTTCAGCGTGAGCCTGCCGGCGAGCTGAGCCTCGGAACCTGTTGAAAGGCCATCAGCGTGCGCGGCAGAAGCCGACCGGCTCGCGGCCCTCGGCCGGCGAGCGGCCGTAGAACGCCGCCAGCAATTCGGCGATCGTCGGCTCGGCCTCGCGCAACAGCGCCGGCTGCGAGTAATGCAGCTCGCTGACCACGGCGAAATACTCGGCGGCACTTTCGGTGGCGTAGTGATCGATCGGGCTGTCGCAGCTGTCCTGCGGCATCGCGGCCAGGCGATCGTAGGCCAGCTGGAACTGCTGGATCCAGCGTCGCCGCGGGATGTTCACCAGCGGCGGCACGCCATCGGGCGGGCCATCGAGCATGTCCAGCTTGTGCGCCATCTCGTGCACGACCACGTTGTAGCCGTCCCAAGGCTGCTCCAGGTCCAGTTGCACGTCGGCCAGCGACAGCACCAGCGGCCCGCGTTCCCACGCTTCGCCTATGCGGATCTCGTCGCCCTCGGTGACTACGCCGGTACGGTCGTCGTGGTGGCTGCGGCGTACCTTGAACTCCCCCGGGTAGACCAGCACCTCGCGCCAGCCGCGCAGGCTGGCGGCACCCTGCTGCAGCGCCGGCAGGCAGGCCTGCATGGCGATCAGCAGGCGCCAGTAATCGTCCAGCACGGCGCCGGCCAGTGCATGGAAGCGTTTGCGTGCCAGGAACAGGGCGGACAGCCGGCGCAGGTGTTGTTGCCGTTCGGGATCGAGCCGGCGTGCCAGCGGGCAGCCGGCCAGCGCGCGTCGCCACAGTGGGTCGGTTATCGGCGCCGGCTCAAAACGCGCCCGCAGCGATTGCCACCAATGCCCCGGCATGACGCCGAGCGCTTACTGGATCGACCCAGGCAGCAGCGATTGCCAGCCCAGATGCGGCCGGCGGGTTGGCGTCGGCGCGGAGGAAGCGCCGCCGGAGCGACCGCTGCCATTGCCGGAGGTGCTGCCGGAGTTGTCGCTGTTGCTGGCCGGCGGACAATCGCGGGTCAGCCCCAGCGCATCGCCGCCGCTGCTGGTATTGCCGTCGTGGGAGCTGGCGCTGTCAAGCGCGGCGTGCGAGGGGTCCAGGTCCTGGGCGGTGTCAAGACTTGTCGCCGCGGCGCCGCCGATCCCGGCAATGCACAAGGCGCAACCGATAAGCCAATGGGTGGCACGCATGGCGATCGAACTCCCTGACCCGCAAGCGAAGACCCTGATCGTCTCAGAAACATGGGTGCCATGCCAGTGCTGTCACCCCGGCGGCGGTCACGCCAGGGGCCAGTGGCGGATGCCGCAGGGCCGGCCGGCCGGGCTAGAATCCGCCGATGTCCAATCCGCCCCACGATTCTTTTTCCCGTTGCCGCCGGCCCGTCGCCGCCACCGTGTCCGGGACCCGCTGATGCAGCCGGTGCAGTTGCTGGCTTTGCTTGCCGGAGGCGAAGCGTTGTCCGGCGCCGGTCTTGCCGCGCAGGCCGGGGTGACCCGCGCGGCGATCTGGAAGCAGGTCGAAGCCCTGCGTGCCCGCGGCGTGCCGATCGAGGCACGCGGTGCGGCCGGGTACCGCCTGCCATGGGCGCTGCAGATGCTGGACGCGAAGCAGATCCGCGCCGCCCTGCCAGCGCCGCTGGCGCGCTCGCTGGGTGCACTGGAGGTGCATTGGGAGCTCGATTCCACCTCCAGCGAACTGCAACGCCGCGGCGCCGGCGCGGCGGACCTCAGCATCGTGCTGGCCGAGACCCAGCATGCCGGCCGCGGCCGGCGCGGCCGCGAGTGGCTGTCGCCGCCGGGGCTGAACCTGTATCTGTCCTGCCTCAAGCGCTTCGAATCGGGGTTTGCTGCATTGACCGGGTTGTCGCTGGCCGTCGGCGTGATCGTGCTGCGCGCGCTGGAAAATCTGGGCATCGCCGGGGCCGGCTTGAAGTGGCCGAACGACGTCCTGGCCGTCACCGACGGGCAGGCGGGCGGCAAGCTGGGTGGCATCCTGGTCGAGCTGAGCGGCGAATACCAAGGGCCGTGCGCAGCGATCATCGGCATCGGCCTCAACCTGCGGTTGACGCCGGCGCTGCACGAACAGGCCGGCCAGCCAGCGAGTGACCTGGCCACCTTGGCCGGCGGTACGCCGCCGGATCGCAACCGCGCCGCGGCGGCACTGATCGCGGCGCTGGTCGAGGGACTGCGGCAGTTCGAGCGCGACGGCTTCGCCGCGTTCGGCGCCGACTATGCGCGCTGCGACCTGCTGCGCGACCAGCCGCTGCAACTGAGCGGTGCACTGGGCACGTTCGACGGCGTGGGCGCCGGGGTGGATGCGCACGGTGCGCTGCAGGTGCGTATGACCGACGGCAGCGTGCGCCGGGTCGACAGCGCGGACGTCACGGTACGCCGCGCATGAGGCTGCTGCTCGACCTCGGCAATACGCGGCTGAAATGGGCGCTGCAGGCGCAGTCGGATGGCTGGCTGGCGCGCGGTGCGGTGGACTGGCAGGAGGATCCTGCAGCCGCGCTGGTGTCGGCCTGGACCGGCCTGCCGCGACCGGAACAGATGATCGCGGCATCGGTCGTCGATGCCGCGCGCGAAGCCCAGGTGGCGGCCGTGGCGGAACGCCTGTTCGCCCGCGCGCCGACCTGGCTGCGCACGCCGGCCCATGCCTGCGGCGTGCGCAACGCGTATGCCGAGCCGCAGCGGCTGGGCGTGGATCGTTTCCTGGCGATGGTCGCGGCGCATGCCGATGGCCGCGCGCCGTGCGTGCTGGCTGGCGTCGGCACCGCACTCACGCTGGATGCGCTGGCGGCGGATGGCCGGCACCTTGGCGGCCTGATCGCGCCGGGGCCGCGGTTGATGCAGCAGTCGCTGCTGGACGCCACGGCGCGGGTGCGGCCGGAACGACCGGGTGAGATCGTGGAACTGGCCGACAACACCGCCGATGCGGTGGCCTCGGGCTGCTGGCAGGCGGCCGCCGCGCTGGTGGAGCGCTTCGCCACGCGCTCGGCAGCGCGGTTCGGCACGACGCCCGCGCTGATCCTCGGCGGCGGCGACGCCGCGCCGCTGCTCCCGCTGTTGTCGCTGCCGGCCGGGCTGAGCCAGGACGGCGTGCTGCGCGGCCTGGCCGTGTGGGCCAACGCGCAATGACGTCGGCGCCATCCCGTTTAGAATGATGATCGCTGCCGGTTGATGGGGGTTCGATGTTCCTGCGTCTGCTGTTCGTACTGTTGACCGCGCTGAATATCGCAGTGGGCGCCTGGCTGCTGCTGGGGCAGCCATATGCCCGCGGCGGCACCCCCAGCGATCCGGGCGTGGCAGAACTGCGCCTGCTGTCGGAATTGCCGGAACCCGGCCCGGCGGCGACGGCGGCCCCGCCCGCGCCCGCGGTGGTGACGCCATCGCGCAATCTCAGTTACAGCTGCCTCGCGCTGGGCCCGTTCGCCACACCGCAGGACTTGCGCAACGCGCGCCAGGCGCTGTCCGCGCAGGCCACGCGGATGCGCTCGCGCCAGGAACAGGCCAGCCAGACCAGTGGCTGGTGGGTCTACCTGCCGGCGGCCGGAAGCCGTGCGCAGGCGCTGGCGGTGGCGCGGCAGCTTGCGGCGCGCAACATCGACGACTACTTCGTGGTCAGCTCCGGCGAGCAGCCCAACACGATCTCGCTGGGCCTGTTCAAGGACCCGGCGAATGCGCGCAAGCGCCGCGACGAAGTCACCGCGGCCGGCTTTCCCGCCCGCATGAGCGAGCGCAGCGAGAGCGTGCCCGAATACTGGCTGGACCTGGTGGTCGCCGACGGCGGCAACTTCGACTGGCGCAGCCGCGTCCGCACCGCCGGCATCGACTCGCACAGCACCGGCTGCTTCTGAACGCGCGTCTGGACGCAGCCTGCTAGAATCCCCCCGCCTTCGCCGGCATAGCTCAGTTGGTAGAGCAACTGATTTGTAATCAGTAGGTCGCGGGTTCGATTCCTGCTGCCGGCACCATGAAACCCGGGGTCGCCTTTCAGGCGGACTCGCACGGCCTTGGCTGAACGCTTCACACCGGTCTTAACGCGACCATCGCGATCCGTCCACTTCGGTTTGTCCACGCTCGGATCTTCGAGCGCGCGTGAGGACACATCATGGGTACGCTTTACGTGGTGCAGGGCTTTCACGAGGTGGACGGCGATTTCGTCGCGGACAAGCCCATCCTTCACGGCATGGAACAGCTGGCGCGCACGCGCGGTGAGATGCTGGCCGGACAACGTGACGGCGTGCTGGTTTACGCGCAGGCCGCGGATGCCGATCGCGGCGAATACTCGGAGGCGGTCATCCTCGCCAGGTATGGCCGCGTACCGCACCCGGAGCGGCAGAGTCTTTGCCAGGCCGGCTGAGCATGACGGCGGGGAAATGCAAGGGATAAACCGGGGTCATTCCGGGGCAGCGACGCACGCGAGTCGTAGGCGCAGGCCGACATACGTGGGACAGCGCGCTAGGCAGACTGGGCAAACACCGGAAGCACATGATCATCCGCCACCAGGGGGCGCGGATAGGTGCTCCGGGCGGTTTCTCGGTCCGGGAGATGCGGCGATGCGCATGGTTTTGTCGATCAAGGAAAGCAGCCACGGCCTGTGGTGCATCTGCAGTGGGGAGGCGGTGCTGTACGACGGGTTGCGCTTCGCGCATGCGATCCGGCTGGCCCGCGGACTGGCCCGCGAGAAGCACGCCAACTCCGGCTGCACGGCCAGTGTCGAGATGGTCTGTGCGGAATTCACCATCGCCCTGGTGCATTACACGAGCCCGGTCACGCCGCAGCGTGCCGCTGCCTGACCCCGCGCGTCCGAGGCAACCCTTGGGCAATGGTCGTGCGTGGTGCATCGGGCGAACTGACTCTGCGTATGTCTCAGCCACAGGCGATACGAACGACCCGCGGCGGGTGACCTCCGACCGGTTCGCGATGATCGGCCGATGTCCGACGGCTGATGTGCATGTAACGTGAAAGCTTGCTAGGATCAACCCGACGGCTGCGCAGGGGCAGCTTAGGGTGATCAACATGCAAACGCTTCTCGTGCATTCCGCCTTCTGGCGTGGAGTGTCGATGTTTGCAGGGATGCTGTTAGGAAAAGTCGTTCGGGACGCTGAGCCCGGAGCTTCGCTGGCCCGTGGTGCCGGGGATCTGGTGTCCTGGAACCCGGGTGCGCGATCGCGGCGCGAGGACGAGTTGGCACGAAGTCGCCAGGCAGGACTCCACTAGCCAGCGGCGTGCCGGTTCCGGTCGGGTAGTGTGGTTGCAGTGGATGCGGCCGCCGTGGTCGTGTGCATCGATCCGGTGGTATCACGTTCGAATCAAGCCGGAGAACACCCATGTCCATGCCATCCATGATGCGCATCTGCTGCCTGTGCGCGTTCGCGCTGCTGGCCACGACGGCCTCGGCGCAGTCGGACTCCGGCAACATGATGAAGATGAGCGTCACCATGAAGATGCAGGTACCGGGTGCGGGGGACATGCCTGCACGCACGACCACGCAGGACGTGTGTACCTCCAAGAGCCATGACATGCGCGCCATGCTGCAACAGCAGCAGGACTGCACCGTCAGCCATTACCAGCAGGTGGGCGATGTCGTCAGTTACCACCTGGTCTGCGGCGGCGATCCGCCGAAGATGACCGGCGACGCGCGCTTCGAGTTGCTGCCCAACGGCAATATCAAGGGCAGCGTTCACGCGAACAGCAGCATGGGTGGCCAGAGCGTCCTCATGGACATGACCTATGCGGGCGAGCGCACGGGCAGCTGCGACTACACCGCGAGCCGGCAGAAGCACTGAGCGGGAACCGCTGGCGCCGATCTTCGATGATCGGCGTTTGCCGAAGCTGCCGGCCGCGGTTCCGGCGTCGGCTGGACCGTTGCGGTAAACTTCAGGCCATTCGCGACGCACTCGGGAGGGTGGCAAGGCGCCACCCTCCACCAGTCGCCGTACCGACATCGACGGTGAGCGATGGCCCAGGCCTGGCGCCGCCGCGACGCATGGCAGGTAAACACGGATCATGGGCAAACAGACCATTTCATTGATCGGCGTGCCGACCGACATCGGTGCGGGCCACCGCGGTGCCGCGATGGGACCGGAGGCGCTGCGGGTGGCCAACCTGGCGGAAAAGCTGCAGCGCCGCGGGCTGAAAGTGATCGATCGCGGCAATCTGCAGGGCCCCCTCAATCCGTGGCTGCCGCCCGAGCATGGCTATCGCCATCTGGATGAGGTGGTGGCGTGGAATACGGCCGTCTATACGGCCGTTCACCAGGAACTTCAGGCCGGGCGCCTGCCGATCATGCTCGGCGGCGACCACTGCCTGGCGATCGGCTCGATTTCGGCGGTGGCCCGCCATTGCCACGATGAAGGCAAGCAGCTGCGCGTGCTGTGGCTGGATGCGCATACCGATTTCAACACGGCGCAGGCCACGCCCACCGGGAACATCCACGGCATGCCGGTGGCCTGCCTGTGCGGCGTCGGCCCGGCCGGGCTCACCGATCTGAGTGGCAGCACGCCGGCGACCACGCCGGACGTGTTCCGTTACATCGGCATCCGCTCGGTCGACGAGGACGAGAAGCGGCTGGTGCGCGGAGCCAACATGCAGGTGCACGACATGCGCCATATCGACGAGGTCGGCATGAAGCGCGTGATGGAAGAGGCGCTGGCCGGTATCGACGAGAACACGCACCTGCACGTGAGCTTCGACGTCGACTTCCTCGACCCAAGCATCGCGCCCGGCGTGGGCACCACCGTGCGCGGCGGGCCGAATTACCGCGAGGCGCAGCTGTGCATGGAGATGCTCGCCGATACGGGACGCGTGGCGTCGCTGGACATCGTCGAGCTGAACCCGGCGTTCGACAAGCGCAACCAGACGGCCAGGCTGGCGGTGGATCTGGTCGAGTCGCTGTTCGGCAAGTCCACACTGATCCGCTGAGGCGGGTCGACGGATTTTCGGCGCGACCCGACAGGATCGCGCCGAAGCGCTCATTCCTCGCCGAGCTTGGCGTCCGGCGCGTTTGCCATCACCGAAGCGATGCCGGCGTCGCGCGAGCTCTCGCTGTCGTACATCTCACTGCTGCCGATGACCTGGTGGTTGGCGGCCTTCAGGTTGAAGTGGAGCTTGCCGCTGGCCGACGTCTTTTTCTCGTAGCGCGCCGCATCCGGCGCGTTCTTGCGCACCGACTCGATGCCGTTGTGCGCGCTGGCCTTGTCCCTGTACCCCTCGCTCTTGAGGATGATCTCGCCGTTGCCGGCCTTGAGGTTGAAATAGGTCTGGCCGTTCTTGCCGGCAAACACGGTGAACTTGCCGCTCATCAGCTGGATCTCCTTGCCATGGTCAGGGTCGGCAGAATCTGGACTGGCCCATGTGATTTTTTTGGCAAGGGACAACGCCGAGCGTGGTGGACGGCGGACCGGTCGGTCGAGCTGTTTTGCCGGATGTCGTAGACTGGCGTTTTCCTTGCGCGACGCAGCATGAATACCCGAGTCCTCACCGGCATCACCACCACCGGTACCCCGCACCTGGGCAATTACGTGGGCGCGATCCGCCCGGCCGTCGAGGCCAGCCGGCGCGACGACGTGGATGCGTTCTATTTCATGGCCGACTACCACGCGCTGATCAAGAGCGACGACGCGGCGCGCATCGAGCGTTCGCGGCTGGAGATCGCCGCAACGTGGCTGGCCGCCGGACTCGACCCGCAGCGGGTCACGTTCTACCGCCAGTCGGACATCCCGGAAATCCCCGAGCTGACCTGGTTCCTCACCTGCATCGCCTCGAAGGGCATGCTCAACCGCGCGCATGCGTACAAGGCCGCGGTGGACAAGAATACCGCGGCGGGCGAGGACGCCGACGCCGGCATCACCGCCGGCCTGTACATGTACCCGGTATTGATGGCGGCCGACATCCTGGCGTTCGACGCGAACCAGGTGCCGGTGGGGCGCGACCAGATCCAGCACATCGAGATGGCGCGCGATCTCGGCCAGCGCTTCAACCATTTGCACGGTCGCGAGTTCTTCGTGCTGCCGGAGGCGTTGATTGAGGAGCAGGTGGCCACGCTGCCGGGCCTGGATGGCCGCAAGATGTCGAAGAGCTACGACAACACGATCCCGCTGTTCGCCGGCGGCAAGAAGCAATTGCGCGAGACGATCATGCGCATCGTCACCGACTCGCGCCTGCCCGGCGAGCCGAAGGATCCGGACGATTGCGCGCTGTTCACCATCTTCCGCGCGTTCGCCAGCGAGACCGAGACCGCGGCGTTCCGCCAGGCCTTGCTGGACGGCATCGGCTGGGGCGAGGCGAAGCAGGTGCTGTACGAGCGGATCGAGGCGGACGTGGCGCCCATGCGCGAGCGCTACGAAGCGCTGATGGCCGACCCGGCCGCGATCGAGGCGATCCTGCAGCAGGGAGCGCGGAAGGCGCGCGCGATCGCCGCGCCCAAGGTCGCCGCGCTGCGCGAAGCGCTGGGGCTGCGCGCGATGGCCACCGCGCCGGCACGTACCGATCTGCCGAAGGCCGCGCCGAAGCAGGGCAAAATGCCGCGCTTCGCCAGTTTCCGCGATGCCGATGGTAACTTCCGCTTTCGCCTGTTTTCCGCGGAAGGCGAGGAGTTGCTGCTGTCGAAATCGTTCGCCGATCCGAAGGCGGCCGGTGCGCTGCAGAAGCAACTCAAGGCGCTGGGCGCCGCCGCGGCCGTACTGCGCATTCGGCCGCTGGGCGTGAGCCTGGAACTGGACGGCGCGGCGGTCGCCAGTACGCCTGACTGTCGCGACGAGCAGGCTCGTGACGACATGCTGGCGCGGCTGCGTGAAGCGCTGGATCAACTTGCCGCACAGGAATGATGCGCGGCGCCAAACTTTCCGGGTGATC
This sequence comes from Rhodanobacter soli, assembly GCF_040548735.1. NCBI lineage: Bacteria > Pseudomonadati > Pseudomonadota > Gammaproteobacteria > Lysobacterales > Rhodanobacteraceae > Rhodanobacter > Rhodanobacter soli. Next base: position 111,992 of record NZ_JBEPSD010000004.1, read on the forward strand.
GACCGATGCGTTACCTCGCCGTCCTGCTGCTTGCGCCGTGGCTGCTGATCCTGTGCTGGGGCTATTGGGCGTACCCGAAAAGCCTGCCGCGCACGTCCGGCCGGCGCGTTTTCGATTTCACCGCCCTGCTGCTGGCGCTGATCGCCGCGGTGCAGTGCGCGGTGCTCGGCTTCGACATGGTCGAACTGCCCACGGTCGACGGCTTCGGTCGCGCCAGCGGCGCGATCTGGCAGCAGGTGCTGCCGGCGTTGTACGGCTACGGCGCGTTCACCGCGGTGCTGGTGCTGGCGATGCTGCTGCGCCATGCGCTCTGGGGCCGCCGCCGGCGATCCTGATCGGGCGCGAAGGCGCCATGCCCGCACCGGACGGGCAGCTGCCTGCCACAAGTCATGGTGTGACTTATGGCGGTCGAGGCAGCTAAACGCAAACGGCAAGCTGCGCATCTATCCGATGTGGCGAATCCATCGCCCCCATGGCGCAATCCTGTGCCGCATCCCCGTGGAAGTTTTTCAACATGCGCATGGCATGCCTGTTGTTCATTACCCTGGCGGCGCTGTCGGCGCCCGCACTGGCCGTCGATATCGACGGCCACATCGGCGCGGACGAGTGGAAGGGCGCGCAGCATATCGCCGATTTCCGGCAGACCCAGCCGCTTACCGGCAAGCCGGGCTCGCTGCATACCGAAGCCTGGATCCTGGCCACCCCGAAGGGCCTGGCCGTGGCGTTCCGCTGCGACCAGCCGGCCGACGTGCCGCGCACGCGGCAGCGCGTGCAGCGCGACTTCGAGGACCAGGTCGACCGGGTCAATCTGATGGTCGACTTCAACGGCGACGGGCGCACCGGCTACGACTTCGTGGTCAGCTCGACCGGCGGCATCAACGATGCCGTGCTCACCAACGAGAACCAGTTCAACAAGGACTGGGACGGCAACTGGCTGCACGCGGTGAGCGAGGATGCCGAGGGCTGGACGGTCGAGATACTGATCCCGTGGTACATCGCGCCGATGCACACCGCTCTGGACGGCAAGCGCACGATCGGCGTCTATCTCGACCGCGTGACCGGTTCGACCGGCGAGCGCGACTCGTGGCCGGTGGCCAGCTTCACGCTGCCGCGCTTCCTGTCTGCATTCAGCCGGGTCGAGGTGCCGCAGTACAGCCAGTCGCTGCTGGCGGTGACGCCGTACGTGTCCGGCCTGTACGACAACGTGCGCGGCCGCAGCCACTTCCAGGAAGGCGCCGACCTGCTGTGGAAGCCGAACGGCCAGTTCCAGCTCACCGCGGCGCTGAATCCGGACTTCGGCCAGGTCGAGAGCGACGACCTGGTGGTCAACTTCAGCGCCACCGAAACCTACGTCAGCGACAAGCGGCCGTTCTTCACCGAGAACCAGGGCATCTTCGACTTCAGCCTGCTCGATGACTACAGCCAGCTGGTCTATACGCGGCGTGTCGGCGGGTCGTCCGACGACGGCCGCGGCGCGGCCGATATCAACGCAGCGGTGAAGCTCAACGGCAGCTTCGGCACCACCAGCTACGGCGTGCTCGCCGCCGACGAGGACGGCGAGGCAGGGCGTTTCTTCGGCGCCGCGCGGGTGACCCACGATTTCGGCGACCAGAGCCTGGGCATGCTGCTGACCCGGGTCGACCGCCCGTGGCTGGATCGCGAGGCCACCGTGCTTGGCGTGGACCATCACTGGCGGCCCACGCCGCAGCTGACCATCGCCACCAACGTGGTCGGCAGCGACATCCTGCAGTCGGGCACGCACACGCGCGATACCGGCGGCACCTTCATCGCCGATCTCGAGATGGGCGATGGCTGGCGCCAGCAGTGGCTGGGCATGCATTTCGGCGACCAGCTGCAGGTCAACGACTTCGGCTACCTGGAGCGCAACAATTTCAACTACGGCCACTGGGAAGTACGCAAGCGCAATACTGCGCTGTCGGCCGATTCCGCCTACAGTTCGCACGAGTGGCGCTTCCGCATCGACGGGCTGGACAACGACCATGGCCTGCGACTGCGCCGCCAGCTGCGCATCAGCCGCAACAGCGACCTGCGCAACGGCGCCAACGAAATCGTGCAGCTCAACGTCAACAGCGCGGGCTGGGACGATCTGCTCACCCGCGGCAACGGCGCGCTGTTCCTGCCGCCATCGGTGGACCTGGCCTACGAACGCATCAGCCCGCGCCACGGCGACTGGGCGTTCAAGCTGGATGCGGAAGTCCTCAGTGGTGGACTGGGCGGCAATCGGCAGCTCGGCTACAACGTCAAATTCATCCCGACCTATTTCGTCAGCGACGCATTCAGCGTGTACGCGGGGCCGTACTACGAGCACACGCCGGATTGGCTGGTGTGGCAGCACGACAATCTGATCGGCCGCTACGACGAGCACACGCTCCAGCTGGACGCCGGTTTCGACTGGAGCATCGGCAACCGCCAGGAGCTGCGCGTGAAGCTGCAAGCGATCGGCCTGGATGCGCGCCTGCGTGGCGCCTACCGCGTGGGCGGCAATGGTCGCGCGGTGGCCAGCAACGAGCCGGTCGACGACTTCAGCGTGCGCAATCTCGGCCTGCAGATCCGCTACCGCTACGAGCTGGCGCCGCTGTCGTACCTGTACGTGGTCTACGGCCGTGGCGGCTACGCGATGGACGATCAGGCGCGCGATACCGGCGACGTGTTCGGCCGCAGCCTCGCGCTGCGCGACGACGAGCAGCTGTTGGTGAAGCTGAGCTATCGCTTCGACATCTAGGAGCGTGGCGGTAGAAGCCGACCGGGCTGCAAAGCCGTCTGCGACTTTTCGCCTTGATCGTTTCTACCGCCCACGCTCCCAGTTCGACGCCCGGCTTTCAGTCCCAGGTGTTGAGGTGCGGCCCGAATGCCTTGCGCTGCGGCTGCACCACGCAGAAACGATGCCCGCTGGGCGCTTCCAGCACCCACCAGCGCCCGCGCACGAACGCGATGCGACGTGCCCCGAGCTGCTCCAGCCGCGCCACCTCGGCGTCGAGGTCGTCGGTCTCGATGTCCAGATGCACGCGGCTGGCATGGTCCACCTTCTGCAGCAGGATGATCGGTTCGTCCGCAGCGGTCTGCAGTTCCGCGTACTTGCCGTCGCCGTCCTGGTCGACGCGGGCGATCGGCTTGCCCAGCGCCTGGCTCCAGAAATCGGCGACGGGTGCGAGCTCGTCGACGTGGCAGTCGATGACGATGGCGCAGAGTCGGCTGTGATGCATGGGATGCCTCCGTCGGGTTGTCGAAACGCGTGAAGCGGCACAGTGCGAGAATACGCTGCATGATCGCGCTCAAATATCTCCAGGCCTACCCCGCCACCTTGCAGGACAAGGTGCGCGAACTGATCGCGCAGGAGCGCCTGGGCGAGCACCTGGCGAAGCGTTATCCGGGTCGCCATGAGGTGCAGAGCGACAGGGCGCTGTACGCCTATGTGGCGTCGCTGAAGCAGCAGCACCTGAAGAACGCACCGGCCATCGACAAGGTACTGTACGACAGCAAGCTCGACGTGTTGCGCAATGCGCTGGGCCTGCACACCGCGATCTCGCGCGTGCAGGGCGGCAAGCTCAAGGCGAAGAAGGAAATCCGCGTGGCCAGCCTGTTCAAGGCCGCCGCGCCGGAGTTCCTGCAGATGATCGTGGTGCACGAACTGGCGCACCTGAAGGAAATCGATCACAACAAGGCGTTCTACCAGCTGTGCCAGTACATGCTGCCGGACTACCATCAGCGGGAGTTCGATCTGCGCGTATACCTGACCTGGCGCGAATTGCCCTCGACGATCAACGTGAACCACCGGGAATGACGATGGACAGTGCGGCGCTACAGAAATACCTGCTGCGGCTGTTCGAGCGGCACGATGTCGAACTGGAGGCGGACGAGGACGGCTGGCTGGTCACCGACGGCGACTTCCCGGCGATCCGCGCCGCCTGGCATGAGGGTGCACCCGGCGAACCCGGTCGGCTCGACGTCGACGTGGTGCTGAGCGAGGAACGCTACATCGAAGAGAGCTTCGCCGGCATCGGCGGCGGCGACGCCGGCTGCCGCGATGCGCTGCACACGTTCGAGCGGGATGTGTTCCCCCCGCTGCTGGCCGCCTGCTGGTACGTCACCGACGACCGCAAGATGCGGATCGCCGCGTGGGATATCGGCGTGCGCACGTGGGACGTGTTCATCGGCCCGTTCAGCGCGCGTGGTGCGGACGCTGCAAGCATGCCGGCCGAGGCGCTGGCGTCGATCGAGGCCGCGTTGAAACGCGAGGCGCTCAGCCCCGAGTTGCACTGGCTGCGGCTGGTGCACAGCCATGGCGCCAAGGGCGATTCGCGCTGCGAGGCGCTGCTCGACAACGAGTTGTGGACGGCGGGGACGCTGGCATTGACCGCCGCCCCGTGGCCGCACAGCGGCGACTACAGCGCCCGCTGTTTCATGCTGCTGGACGTGCGCGACTATTGACGAGTGGCAGAAACAGATAGGGCGCCCTCGGGCGCCCTGTCTGTTTCTGCGGTTGCAGCCCGATCAGTTCGGCAGGGCCAGGTCGTCCAGCATCGCCTTGAGGAACCTTGCGGCTTCGCCGCCGGTGGCGGCGCGGTGGTCGAAGGTCAGCGACAGCGGCATGCGGCGGTGCACTTCGATGCCGCCGATCACCGCGACCACGTCGTGGCTGAGCTTGCCGGCGCCGACGATGGCGACGGTCGGCGGCACGACGACGGGCGTCGCGTAGCGGCCGGCGAACATGCCGAAGTTGGACAGGCTGATGGTGTAGCCGGACAGTTCCGAGGCCGGGATCGTGCGGTCCTCGACCTGCGTGCGCAGGCGCTTGATCGCGGCACGCACGCCGGCGGCGTCGAGCACGTCGGCGTTGCGCAGCGCCGGCACGAACAGGCCGTCGTCGGTGTCGACCGCGATGCCGATGTCCACATGCGGATGCAGGGTGCGGCTGAGGTTCTTGCCGTCGAACCAGGCGTTCAGCGCCGGCACCGCCTTGCAGGCGGACACGATCGCGCGGATCAGGCGCGCAGTGATGTCCTGCTTGCCGATCCAGGCATGCAGGTCGGCGTCATCGACCAGGGTGGTCGGCACGACCTGGGCGTGCGCATCGGCCATCACGCGCGCCATGTTGCGACGCACACCCTTCAGCTGTTCCGGCTGGCCGCTGGCCTGCTGTGACGGCGGCGCGGTGCGTACTGGCTTGCCGGCGAGCGAGACGGGGCCGCGCTGTGCCTCCGGCTGCGGCAGTTCCGGCGCGAGATGGCGGCCGGCCGAGGCGGGAACCGCGCGCACAGGCGCGGCGCCGAGTGCGGCCGAACCGTTCGCGGCGGCGTCCTTGACGTCCTTCATGGTGACCACGCCGTCGGCGCCGGTGGGACGCACGCGGCCGAGGTCGACCTTGAGCTTCTTCGCCAGCGCACGCACGGCCGGCACGGCCTTGACGCCGCCGATGCTGGCGGCCTGTTCGACGTGCACGTGACTGCCGCTGACCATCGCGCCGACCACGGTGCCTTCGTCTTCGCGAACGGCCACGGTCTGGTCCACTTCGCCGCCTTCGTCCGAGGCGACTACCTTGCCGCCGTCATCGGGCGCCGGGCTGCCGACGCTCTTCTTCGGGCCGTGGTGGTGGCCGGTCTCCTGCGACTCGGCGCGCTGCTTGGCGTTCGGATCGGGCTCGAAATCGGCCAGCGCGGCGCCGGTCTCGATGATGTCGCCAGGCGCGCCGTGCAGCTTGACGACCTTGCCGGTGTACGGCGAGGGCACGTCGACCACGGCCTTGGCGGTTTCCATCGAGCACAGCGGCGCGTCGAGCTTGATGCTGTCGCCCACCTTCACGTGCCACTCGACGACGGTCGCGTCGGGCAGGCCTTCGCCGAGGTCGGGGAGGTAGAACGTCTTGATATCAGCCATGAGCGGATTTCCAGAATGTGTGTTGGTTTGGCTCCCTCCCCTGCGTGCAGGGGAGGGTTGGGGTGGGGTGCTCTTGTTTGAATTTCAGATCAAGAGCTTTACCCCCTCCCCACCTCCCCCTGCAAGCAGGGGGAGGAGCAAGAGCGTCAGCTTGCCGCGAGGGTGCGCTTGGCCGCGTCGACGACGCGTTCCACGCTCGGCAGGTATTTCATTTCCAGGCGGAACAGCGGGATGTGCGTGTCGAAACCGGTGACGCGCTCGACCGGGGCGAGCAGGTCGTACATGCATTCCTCGGCCAGGCGCGCGGCGATTTCGGCGCCGAAACCGGCGGTCTTCGGAGCTTCGTGCACGATCACGCAGCGGCCGGTCTTCTGCACCGATTCGGCGATCGTGTCGAAGTCCAGCGGGGTCAGCGTGGCGACGTCGATCACTTCGGCACTGATGCCCTGGCTGGCCAGTTCATCGGCCGCTTCCAGCGCTTCCTTCACTTGCGCGCCCCAGCTCACCAGGGTCACGTCGGTGCCGTCGCGCAGCACGAAGCACACGTCCAGCGGCAGCGCCTCGCCGTCGTCGGGCACCTCTTCCTTGTACTGGCGGTAGATGCGCTTGGGTTCGAAGAACATCACCGGATCGGGATCGCGGATCGCCGCCAGCAGCAGGCCGTAGGCGCGTGCGGGCGACGACGGCATCACCACGCGCAGGCCCGGGATGTTGGTGAACAGGTGCTCGTTTGCCTCGGAATGGTGCTCCGGCGCGCGGATGCCGCCGCCCCACGGCGCACGCCATACGGCCGGCACGGTGAGGCGGCCGCGGGTGCGATTGCGCATGCGCGCAGCGTGGCAGGCGATCTGCTCCATCATCGGGTAGATGAAGCCTTCGAACTGCGCCTCGGCGACCGGCTTCATGCCCTGCACGGCGAGGCCGACGGTGACGCCGGCAATGGTGGTTTCATCCAGCGGCGTGTCGAGCACGCGCAGCTCGCCGAATTTTTCCTGCAGGCCCTGGGTGGCGCGGAACACGCCGCCGTTGACGCCCACGTCCTCGCCCAGCACCACGACGCTGTCGTCATGGGCCATTTCATAGGCAAGCGCCTGGGTGACTGCTTCGATGAGAGTGATTTGTGCCATGACTCAGTGGCCCTTCTTCGATTCGAGCTGGTTTTCAAGCGAGAGGACGTAATCGCGCTGCTTGGCGAGATCGGCGGGGACTTCGGCGAAGATGTAGTCGAACATCGCCGAGACCGGCTGCGTCTTGGTCTCGAGGTAGGCGTTCACCTCGTTGTCCATCCACTCGTCGCACTCGGCCTTCCAGGCTTCTTCCTTCGCGTCGTCCCACACGCCCTTGGCGACCAGCCAGTTGCGCAGGCGCTTCATCGGCTCCTTTTCCCAGCCGTCCTTCACTTCCTGCTCGCCGCGATAGCGGCGAGCGTCGTCGGCGGTGGTGTGGTCGCCGAGGCGGTAGGTCACCGCTTCGATCACGCTGCCGCCCTCGCCGTTGCGCGCACGTTCCAGCGCATCTTCCATCGCCTTGCGCACGGCGATGATGTCGTTGCCGTCGACCTGGATCGAGAACAGGCCGGCGGCGATGCCCTTCTGCGCCAGCGTGGGCGCACCGGACTGGATCTTGCGCGGCACCGAGATCGCCCACTGGTTGTTGACGATCACGCAGACCAGCGGCAGGTTCTGCGCGCCGGCGATGTTGATCGCGCCGTAGAAGTCGCCCTTGGACGAACCGCCGTCGCCGATCGTGCACACCGCCACGCGCTTCTCGCCGCGGATCTTGAACGCCAGCGCCGAGCCGGCTGCATGCAGGCACTGCGTGGCGATCGGCACCGACCAGGCGAAATCGTGCCGCGCCGGTTCCTTCTGGTAGTCGTTGCCGCGCTCGTCGCCGCCCCAGTACATGTACACCTCGCGCGGCTGCACGCCGCGGTACAGCTGCGCGCCGTACTCGCGATAGCTCGGCGCATACACGTCTTCCGGACGCATCGCGCTGCCGATGCCCACGTGCGCCGCTTCGTGGCCGAGGCAGCTGGCATAGGTGCCCAGCTTGCCGGTGCGCTGCAACGCGATCGACTTGGCGTCGAACACGCGGGTGGACAGCATCAGCTTGTACAGCTTGACCATGTGCTCGAGGTCTTTCGCGAACTCGGGCAGGTCATCACGTACCTGCTTGCCCTCGGCGTCGAGGTATTGCAGGTATTCGATTTCAAACTTGGCGGCGATGGTCACGACTCGCTCCGGGGGTGAGGAAGAGAGGGGAAAACCTGGCTGATGGTGTGTCCTCGAAGGATCCACGGGCACACAAACGACCGAACAAGACCGCGCTTGATAACAGGCAGGCATGTTGCGCTGCAAGGTACGGCGCAGCATTCGTGGGCGTATGGGGAGGGGTTTTTGCCCGGTCGTGGGTGCGGTCAAGCCGCGCCACAGCTGGCTTTCCTCGCTGGGTCACGGCGCAGCCAGGAAAAGAGCGGGCCTGTTGGGATCCGGAGCCCTACCTCACCCCGGCCCTCCCCTGCTCGTCCCTCAAGGGACTTCCTTCGGTCGCAGGGGAGGGAGCACAGCGGGCAGCGGGAAAGGTGCGCCTTGTCGTCGATCAAGGTGTCGAAGCGTACGCAGCCGTTACCATGAGGCTTTTCCGAATACGTGACGGAACAGCATGAGCGACAACCAGCGCGATCTCGAAGCGGGCATCCAGACCGATCTCAACGGGCAGATGACGTACGGCGGCTATCTGCACCTCGATACGTTGCTGTCCGCACAGCAGCCGTTGAGCCAGCCGCCGCATCACGACGAGATGCTGTTCATCGTGCAGCACCACGTGTCCGAGCTGTGGATGAAGCTGCTGATCCACGAGTTGAAGGCGGCGGTGACGCATCTGCAGGCGGACGACATCGATGCCTGCCTGAAGATCCTGGCGCGGGTGAAGCAGGTGCAGCGCCAGCTGTTCGAGCAGTGGGCGGTGCTGGAGACGCTGACGCCGTCGGAGTACCTGGAGTTCCGCGGCGTGCTGGGGCCGTCGTCGGGCTTCCAGTCGCTGCAGTATCGCCAGATCGAGTTCCTTCTCGGCAACAAGAATGCCGGCATGCTCAAGGTGTTCGCGCACGATCCGGCCGCGCAGGCCGAGTTGCGTGCGGTGCTGGAAGCGCCCAGCCTGTACGACGAATTCCTGCGCTATCTGGCGCGGCGCGGCCATGCGGTGCCGGCCGAGCTGCTGCAGCGCGACTGGACCCAGGCCTACCGGCGCAACGAGGCACTGCTGCCGGTGCTCAAGCGCATCTACGAACAGCGCGCGGAGTTCTGGCCGGAGTACCACATGTGCGAGCAGCTGGTGGATGTGGAGGAAAGCTTCCAGCTGTGGCGCTTCCGCCACATGAAGACGGTGGAGCGGATCATCGGCCATCGTCGCGGCACCGGCGGTTCGTCCGGGGTGAGCTTCCTGAAGAAGGCGCTCGACCTGGAATTCTTCCCCGAGTTGCTCGACGTGCGCACCGTGCTGGGCAGCTGAGCCGCCAGCGGCTCGTGCTGCAGCGCATTTGACGGGCGCGCAGCCTGCGGTTACATCTGGCCCTCGCAAGATTTTTCGATCAGCCGACGAAACAGGGGTCAGGCATGGGCAACACCACACTCTCCGGCGACGCCTCGCCGGTACCCGATTACCCGCAGCTGCTCGGGCATCCGCGCCCGCTGTGGATGCTGTTCATGTCGGAGTTCTGGGAGCGCTTTGCGTTCTACGGCATGCGTTGGGCGCTCACGCTGTACATCGTGGCCCAGTTCTACGACGGCAACGATGCCGGCCAGGCGGATGCCAGCCGCACCTACGGCGCCTACCTGGCGCTGGTCTACGCCACTGCGGTGTTCGGCGGCTACGTGGCCGACAAGATCCTCGGCTACCAGCGCTCGATCCTGCTCGGCGCGGTGGTGATGGCGGCCGGCCTGTTCATGGTGATGGTGCCGCAGCACGAGATTTTCATGCTCGGGCTGGCCACGGTCATTGTCGGCAATGGCCTGTTCAAGCCGAATATTTCCTCGATGGTCGGGCAGTTGTATGCGTCGGGCGATTCGCGCCGCGACCGCGGCTTCACCCTGTTCTACATGGGCATCAATGCCGGTGCGCTGATCGCACCGGTGCTGACCAGCATGCTGGCGACCAAGGTGTTCGGCACGCCCGGGCATCAGAATTACCACGTGGTGTTCGCAGCCTCCGGCGTGGGCATGTTGATCAGCCTGGTGTGGTTCTGGTTCGGCCGCCGCCAGCTTGGCTCCATCGGCATGCCGGCGCCGGAAATCGCCAACCCGATGCGCGTGGTGTATGTCGCGCTGGGCGTGCTGGTGGCGATTCCGCTGGTGTACCTGCTGATGGATCGCGCCGGCGCGGTGGTGTTGCAGTGGCTGCTGACCGCGTTGTTCCTCGGTGTGGGCGTGATGCTGGTGGTGGAGGCGATCCGCACCGGCCGCGTGCAGATCCAGCGGGTGATCGCGATGCTGATCATCTTCGTGTTCAACGTGCTGTTCTGGATGTTCTTCGAGCAGGCCGGCAGCTCGTTCAACTTCCTCGCGCAGCACATCGTCGATCGACAGATGTTCGGTGGCTGGGAGTTCCCGATCGGCTGGTTCCAGTCGGTCAATCCGGTGGCGATCGTGCTGCTGGCGCCGTTGGTCACCCTGGTGTGGGCATGGCTGGACAAGCGCCGCATCGAGCCGTCGATCCCGCGCAAGTTCGGCCTGGGCCTGATCGGCAACGCGCTGGGTTTTGCGGTGCTGATGTACGCGTTGTCCAGCCTGGTCGACAGCAGTGGCATGATTCCGCTGTGGACATTGGTGCTGTGCTACGTGCTGCAGACCTCGGGTGAGTTGTGCCTGTCGCCGATCGGCCTGTCGATGGTGACCAAGCTGGCGCCGGTGCGGCTGGTGGGGCTGGGCATGGGCGGCTGGTTCCTGTCCACCGCGATCGGCAACAACCTGGCCGGACTGTTCGCCGGCCACGTCAGCGGCGAAACCGGCATGACCGTGGACTCGGCGCTGTCCGGCTACACCATGGGCTTCTGGATCCTGCTCGGCGGCGGCATTGTGCTGTTCCTGATCGCGCCGCTGATCAACAAGCTGATGCACGGGGTCAGATAACCGGGATTTGTGATTCGGGATTCGGGATTCGGAAAAGCGGCGGAGGTGCGAGCTTCTTGCTCTTCACGAATCCCCATTCCCGAATCCCGAATCCCGTTCCATGATTGACGCGGATGCCGGCGCCCGGTTACATCTGGGCGCTTGCGGCTGCCTGACGCATGCCGACGAGAGGATTGCATGAGCCAGACCAGCGCCACCGGCGACACTGTATCGACGCCCGATTACCCGCAACTGCTCGGCCATCCGCGGCCGTTGTGGATGCTGTTCATGACCGAGTTCTGGGAGCGCTTCGCGTTCTACAGCGTGAGCTGGGCGCTGGCGCTGTACATCGTGGCGCACTTCTACAACGGCGATCCGTCCGGCCAGGCCTGGGCCAGCAGCATCTTCGGCGCGTATACCGCGCTGATCTACGCCTCCAGCATCTTCGGCGGCTACGTGGCGGACAAGGTCATCGGCTACCAGCGTTCGATCCTGATCGGTGCGCTGGTGATGGCGCTGGGCCTGTTCGCGGTGATGCTGCCCAGCCGCGGGCTCTTCCTGGCCGGGTTGGCGATGGTGATCGTCGGCAATGGGCTGTTCAAGCCGAACATCTCCACCATGGTCGGGCAGTTGTATGGACGCGACGACCCGCGCCGCGATCGCGGCTTCACCCTGTTTTACATGGGCATCAACGGGGGTGCACTGCTGGCGCCGCTGCTGACCGGCTGGATGGCCGGTTATTTCACCGACACGCCGATGCAGCAGAATTACCGCATCGTGTTCGGCGCCGCCGGCGTCGGCATGCTGCTCAGCCTGCTGTGGTTCTGGTTCGGTCGGCGCGGCCTGCAGGGCGTGGGCCGTCCTGCACCGGAAGCCGCCAGCCGGATGCGCGTGGTGTGGGTGCTGCTCGGCGTGGTGGTGGCGGTGCCGCTGGTGTATCTGCTGCTGGCGTTCGTCACCACGGGATTGTCGTGGATGCTGGGCGTGCTGTTCGCCGGTGTCGCCGCGATGCTGCTGGTCGAGGCGCTGAAGCACGGCCGGGTGCAGGTGGATCGCGTGGTGGCGATGCTGGTGATCTTCGCCTTCAACATCCTGTTCTGGATGTTCTACTTCCAACTCGGCACGTCGTTCAATTTCCTCGCGGCGAACCTGGTCGACCGCGAGATGTTCGGCGGCTGGGTGTTCCCGGTGGGCTGGTTCCAGTCGGTGAGCCCGCTGGCGATCCTGCTGCTCGCACCACTCGTCACCGTGGTCTGGGGCCTGCTGGCGGCGCGCCGCCGCGAGCCGTCGATCCCGCGCAAGTTTGGCTTGGGGCTGGTCTTCAACGGGCTGGGCTTCGCGGTGCTGATGTACGCCTTGTCGCACCTGCTCGACAGCCACGGGCTGATCCCGTTCTGGCCGCTGGTGCTGTGCTACGTGCTGCAGACCGTAGGCGAGCTGTGCCTGTCGCCGATCGGCTTGTCGATGGTGACCAAGCTGGCGCCGCCGCGGCTGGTTGGCCTGGCGATGGGCGGCTGGTTCCTGTCGCTGGCGGTGGGCGGCAACCTGTCCGGCCTGCTGGCGGGCCGCATCAGCGGGGAAAGCGGCATGACCGCCGCCTCGGCGCTGGACGGTTTCACCTTCAGCTTCTGGTTGCTGGCCGGTGCCGGCGTGCTGCTGCTGGCGGTCTCACCGCTGATCAACAAGTTGATGCACGGGGTGCGTTGAAGGCAGTACCGAGTGGAGCGAGGAGTGAGAAACAAGAGGGAGGCCACTCGCTTCTCCTGACTCACTTCTGCTCCAGCAGCTTGTCCAGGATGCGCGTGAGCCATACCCGTTCTTCCGCATCGAGCTTCGCCAGCACCTCGCGCTCGCGCGCCCGGGCCATCGGCGCGACTTCGTCGTGGATCGCCCAGCCGGCGTCGCTGAGGTTGAGCACCGAGCGGCGCTTGTCGTTGTCGTGCACCGCGCGGTCGACCCGGCCGGCCTCGACCAGCCGCGCCAACGCCCGGCTCACCGCCACCTTGTCCATCGCGGTGCGCTCGGCCACCTCGCGCGCCGACAGGCCGGCGTAGCGCGCCAATACGGCCATCACCCGCCATTCGGTCATCGAGATGTCGTGGCGGCTCTGGTAGTCGTCGGCGATGGCCTGGCTGATCGTGTTGGACAGGATCGACAGGCGGTACGGCAGGAAGTGCTCCAACTGCAGCGGGGCGTGCTCGGCAGTGGCGGGGGCGTGCTTGCGCTTGGCGGGCATTGCGGCGGTGTTCCTTGCAAATGGTTTCATCTGAAACTATAACGTGGGGATTACCCCGATGGTGGCACGCTCACGCGCTGCCATCGTGCACCGACAGACAGGAGAGCGCCATGAACGCCCAGCCGAATCTTGGCATGCAGGTCACCACGTTCGAGAACCCGATGGGCATCGACGGCTTCGAATTCGTCGAGTTCGCCGCCCCGGCCGGCCGCGCCAACGAGCTGCACGACCTGTTCAAGCGCATGGGTTTCAGCGCCGTGCTCAGGCACAGGACGCGGCCGATCACCGTGTACCGGCAGAACGGCGTGAACTTCCTGCTCAACGAGGACCCGGATTCGTTCGCCGCCGACTTCGCCGCGCAGCACGGCCCCAGCGCCTGCGGCTTCGCGATCCGCTTCAAGAAGCCGGCCGGGGACGTGCTTGCCGCCGTGCTCGGCAACGGCGGCGAAGCGATCGGCCACAAGGAGGCGAGCAAGGCGGTGAATGCGCCGGTGATCAAGGGCATCGGCGACTGCATGCTGTACCTGGTCGACCGCTACGGCAGCGCCGGCAGCATCTACGACGCCGATTACGAGGCCATCCCGGGCGCCGAGCAGAACCCGGCGGGCTTCGGCCTGACCTTCATCGACCACCTGACCCACAACCTGTACTTCGGCAACATGCAGAAGTGGTCGGACTACTACGAGAAGCTGTTCAACTTCCGCGAAATCCGCTACTTCGACATCAAGGGCGTCAAGACCGGCCTGGTGTCGAAGGCGATGACCGCGCCGGACGGCATCGTACGCATTCCGCTGAACGAGTCGAACGACCCGAAGAGCCAGATCAACGAGTACCTCGACGCGTATCACGGCGAAGGCATCCAGCACATCGCCTGCTTCACCGACGACATCTACGCTACGGTCGAGAAGATGCGCGAAGCCGGCGTGGAATTCCTCGACACGCCGGACGCGTATTTCGAGGTGATCGACGAGCGCGTGCCCAATCATGGCGAAGACGTGGCGCGGCTGGCGAAGAACAAGATCCTGATCGATGCCGATCTCGAAACCAAGCAGCGCAAGCTGCTGCAGATCTTCACCCAGAACGCGATCGGCCCGATCTTCTTCGAGATCATCCAGCGCAAGGGCAACGAAGGCTTCGGCGAGGGCAACTTCCAGGCGCTGTTCGAGTCGATCGAGCGCGACCAGATGAAGCGCGGGTTCCTGTAAGGAGCAGTCTCCATGGCGATGATCAGCGACGGTTACCAATCCGGTTTCGGCAACGAGTTCGCCAGCGAGGCCATTCCAGGCACCTTGCCAAGGGGGCAGAACTCGCCGCAGCGGGTAGCGCACGGCCTGTATGCGGAGCAGTTGTCCGGCACCGCGTTCACCGCGCCGCGGCACGCGAATCGGCGCAGCTGGTTGTACCGGATCCGTCCGGCGGCGGTGCACCAGCCGTTCCAGCCGCTGGGGCATGCCGCGTTCCACAACCGTTTCGACGAAGCCCCGGCCACGCCGAACCAGCTGCGTTGGGACCCGCTGCCGCTGCCGTCCGCGCCGACCGACTTCGTCGACGGCCTGGTCACCCTGGCCGGCAACGGCGGGCCGGCCGAGCAGGCCGGCGTCGGCATCCACGTGTATGCGGCCAATCGCTCGATGCAGGGGCGGTTCTTCTACGACGCCGACGGCGAGCTGCTGATCGTGCCGCAGCAGGGCCGGCTGCGGCTGGCCACCGAGCTTGGCGTGATCGAAGTCGAACCGCAGGAGATCGCGGTGATTCCGCGCGGCGTGCGCTTTCGCGTCGACCTGCCCGATGAGGCGGCCCGCGGTTACGTCTGCGAGAACTTCGGCGCGCTGCTGCGCCTGCCGGATCTCGGCCCGATCGGCTCGAACTGCCTGGCCAACGCGCGCGACTTCCTGACTCCCGTGGCGGCGTACGAGGACGTCGAAGGCGCGTTCGAGCTGGTCGCGAAGTTCCAGGGCGCGCTGTGGTCCGCGAAGATCGGCCACTCGCCGCTGGACGTGGTCGGCTGGCACGGCAACTACGCGCCGTACAAGTACGACCTGCGCCGTTTCAACACGATCGGCTCGATCAGCTACGACCATCCCGATCCGTCGATCTTCACCGTGCTGACTTCGCCCAGCGACACCGTCGGCACGGCCAACGTGGATTTCGCGATCTTCCCGCCGCGCTGGCTGGTGGCGCAGCACACGTTCCGGCCGCCGTGGTTCCACCGCAACGTGGCCAGCGAGTTCATGGGCCTGATCGCCGGCGTGTACGACGCCAAGGCCGAGGGCTTCGTGCCCGGCGGAGCCTCGCTGCACAACTGCATGAGCGGGCACGGCCCGGACGCGGCCACGTTCGAGAAAGCCTCGAACGCCGACCTGGCGAAGCCGGACGTGATCGGCGGCACCATGGCTTTCATGTTCGAGACGCGCAAGGTGATCCGTCCCACGCAGCAGGCACTGGACGCGCCGCAACTGCAGGGCAATTACTACGAATGCTGGCAGGGCATCGCGAAGCATTTCGATGCGGACAGCAAGGCGTGAAGCGCCAGCTGTTGATCGTGGCGGCAGCGCTGGTGCTGGCCGCATGCAGCCAGAGCGACCCGTCGGCGCCATCGATCCCACCACCCGCCTCCACGGCTGCGGTGGCCGTGCCGGTAGCCGCCGCGAGTACACCGACAACAGTCGACTCCGATACGATGGCGCGCTACGACGGCTACGGCGACATGCGTTTCGGCATCGACGAGGCGGCATTCGAGCAGGCCTGGGGCGGTGAACTGAAAGGTGCGCCGGGGCAGGGTTCGACCTGTTTTTACAAGACACCGAAGTGGGTGAAGCGGTCGGCGGATTTCGCCTTCATGTTCGAAGGCGGCCGCTTCGTGCGCTACGACGTCGGCACCACCAAGGAAGCCGCGCCCGGTGGCGGCAAGGTCGGCATGGACGAGGCGCAGATCCGCGCGCTATACGGCGCACGCGTCGAAGCGCAGCCGCACAAGTACGTCGCTGGCGCAAAATACCTGCGCATCACTGCGCCTGGGAATAACGGCGTGCTGCTGTTCGAAACCGATGCGCAGGGCAAGATAACGCGGTGGCGCGTGGGTGTGCCGCCGCAGGTCGATTACGTGGAAGGTTGCGGTTGATTGATGCCGTCCTCCCTGACGGCGAAGAATAAAACCGCCATCCATGGCGGACTTTTCAGAAAAGCCTGTAGATCTGCCAATCCGGAGTATCCAATGAAACTCGCAAGTCTCAAGGAAGGCGGCCGCGACGGCACGCTGGTCGTGGTCAGCCGCGATCTTTCCCGTGCAGTGAAGGCGAGCGCGATCGCGGCGACACTGCAGGCGGCGCTGGACGACTGGTCGAATACCGCGCCGCGGCTCAATGCGCTGTCCGATGAATTGAACACCGGCTCGGCGGCGGGCGCGTTCGCGCTGGACATGGCCGCGCTGGCCTCGCCCTTGCCGCGCGCCTATGAATTCGTCGACGGCTCGGCCTACCTGCCGCACGTCGAGCGCGTGCGCCGCGCCCGCGGCGCCGAGGTGCCGAAGTCGTTCTACACCGATCCGTTGATGTACCAGGCCACCAGCGCCGGTTTCCTCGGGCCGCGCGATCCGGTCGTGGTACCCAGCGAGGACTACGGCATCGACCTGGAAGCCGAGGTGGTGGTGGTCACCGACGACGTGCCGATGGCGGCGACGCCGGCGCAGGCGTCCGAACACATCCAGTTGGTCGGCCTGGTCAACGACGTCAGCCTGCGCGGGCTGATTCCGGGCGAGCTGGCCAAGGGCTTCGGCTTCCTGCAGTCCAAGCCGCGCTCCGCGCTGTCGCCGGTGCTGGTGACGCCGGACGAACTGGGCGACGCCTGGCAGGGCGACAAGCTGCACCTGCCGATGCGCACCTGGTTGAACGGCGCCTGGTTCGGCGAGGCCGAGTGCGGCGTCGACATGCAGTTCAGCTTCGCCGAGCTGGTCGCCCACGTGGCGAAGACGCGCCCGCTCACCGCCGGCACCATCGTCGGCTCCGGCACCATCGCCAACGAGGACACCGGCAAGGGCGCCTCCTGCCTGGCCGAGCAGCGCACGGTGGAAACCCTGCGCGACGGCCATCCCAGCACGCCGTTCCTGAAGTTCGGCGACCGCCTGAAGATCGACGTCACCGATGCCGCCGGCGCCTCGATCTTCGGCTCGATCGAGCAGCGGATCGAGCCGTACAGCCGCTGAAACGCGTCGGAGCCCCGCGGGAATCGGGGCTGCGGCAGGTCGCCGCAACAGCTGCGCGACTTGATCCGGATCAATGCGGGCAGGCGGTGGCGCCGACAGACTCGCTGCCATGGCCATTCCCATCACACCTCCCGAGTTCGACCCGGCGCTGATCGCCCGCTACGACGTGGCCGGGCCGCGCTACACCAGTTACCCGACGGCGCCGCAGTTCAAGGCCGAGTTCGACGAGGCAGCCTTGCGCGAGGTGATCCGCGCCTCCAACGAGGAGCCGATCCCGCGACCGCTGTCGCTGTACGTGCACGTGCCGTTCTGCATGAGCCCATGCTTCTACTGCGGCTGCAACCGGGTGATCACCCGCGACGTGACCCAGGCCGACCGCTACCTGGAACGGCTGTACCGCGAGATCGAGCTGATCGCGCCGCTGTTCGACCGCGACCGGCCGGTGCGCCAGCTGCACTTCGGCGGCGGCACGCCGAACTTCCTCGATGCCGCGCACATGGGCGAGCTGCTGGAATCGCTGGCGCGACATTTCAGCTTCAGCCACGCGGCGGATCGCGAGTACGGCATCGAGATCGACCCGCGCTTCGCCGACGGCGTCTACATCCGCAACCTGGGCGAGCTGGGCTTCAACCGTATCTCGGTGGGTATCCAGGATTTCGATCCGCTGGTGCAGAAAGCGGTGAACCGGATCCAGAGCTTCGAGCAGACCCGCGAGGTGATCGAGGCGGCGCGGGCCTCGGGCTTCCGTTCGGCCAGCGTCGACTTGATCTACGGCCTGCCGTTGCAAAGCGTGGACGGCTTCAGCCGCACGCTGGACCAGGTGGTGGCGCTGAACCCGGATCGCGTGGCGGTGTACGGCTACGCGCATCTGCCGGAGATGTTCAAGGCGCAGCGGCAGATCGACGCCACCGACCTGCCCGATGCGGCCACCCGGCTGGCGCTGTTCGGCCGCGCGCTGGAGCACCTGTCGGCGGCCGGTTACGTCTACATCGGCATGGACCATTTCGCCAGGGCCAGCGACGAACTGGTGCTGGCGCAGCGTGCCGGCACGCTGCAGCGCAACTTCCAGGGTTACTCGACGCATGGCGACTGCGACATCGTCGGCCTCGGCGTCAGCGCGATCGGCCGCATCGGCGACAGCTACAGCCAGAATGCACGCGACCTGATCGGCTACTACGCGGCGCTGGACGCCGGCCGCCTGCCGCTGATGCGCGGCCTGCAACTGGACGAGGACGACCTGATCCGGCGTGAACTGATCAACGAACTGATGTGCCATGGCACGCTGGACAAGCGGGCGTTCGGCTCGCGCCACCGGCTGCTGTTCGACGAATACTTCGTGCGCGAGCGGCAGCGCCTGGTACCGCTGATCGAGGATGGGTTGGTCGTGGAAAGCCCGCGCGAGATCCGGGTGACCTCGCGGGGGCGGTTGCTGTTGCGTATCATCGCCATGTGCTTCGACGCCTACCTGGACGACGCGGCACAGGCCCCACGCTACTCTCGCGTGATCTGATCCACGCAGCCCCAACCCGGCAGCCCATCACCATCATGCAATCCAAGCCCATGGCAGGCCGTCTGCCCGAGCCGCGCAGCCCGATGGCCGACGACGGCGACGAGACGCGTTTCTGCGGCACCTGCGCGTTCTCCAGCGCCTGCATCGCGGCCGGCTACGACAAGCCGGAGCTGGCCGAGCTGCAGTGTCTGGTCGAGCACGTGGGGCCGTTCCGCGCCGGCGAGCACATCTTCCGCACCGGCGATCCGTTCCGCGCGATCTTCGCCGTGCGCGCGGGCACCGTGAAGACCCGCATGGTCGACAAGGAAGGGCGCGAACAGGTGCTGGGCTTCTACCTGCCCGGCGAGGTGATCGGCCTCAACGCGATCTACCCCGAGCATTTCCCCTGCGACGCGGTGGCGCTGGACACGGCCTACTTTTGCCGCTTCTCGTTCCCCGCGATGAGCGCGCTGGCCTCGCGCATCCCCGCCGTGCAGCAGCATCTGTTCCGCATGCTGAGCAAGGAGCTGGGCACCGCCAGCCTGCTCGCCGGCGACCACAGCGCCGACGAGCGCGTCGCCGCGTTCCTGCTGGACCTGGCCGGCCGTTACGCCGTGCGCGGTTTTTCCGGCACGCGTTTCCATCTCAGCATGTCGCGCGGCGACATCGCGAACTACCTGCGCCTGGCCGCGGAAACCGTCAGCCGCGTGCTCAGCCGCTTCCGCAGCCAGAAGCTGATCGAAATCGAAGGGCGCGAACTGGAACTGCTGAACCCGAAGAAGCTGCGCGAGATCGGGCAGGCGCTGCTGCCGGAGTGAAGTTGCCGCGGCTCCGCGCCATCGGGCGACCCGCATGGCGGGTCGCCCGGGCGGATCGTGACTGCCTTACTTGCCGGAAGGCCGATAGCTCAACCCCGCGTTGTAGCTGTCGACGTGCGACGGGCTTTCTTGGGTGGCCTCGCGCACGGTCTTGCGCAGCGCATCCGCGTCCGCCTTGCCGTAGACGTTCTCGAGCATCTTCCACAACGTCGGATCCATCTCCTTGCCGAGGTCGGCCCAGTTCTTGGCCGGGCTCACCAGCAGGAAATCCGGTGCGCCATCGCCGCCGTCGACGACTTCGTTCAACATCGAGTAGCCCGTCCATTTGCTCTTTTTCGCGGCGGCGTAGATCTTCCTGGCGGCATCCATGAATGCCTGGCGCTGGCCTGGTTTCAGCTTGAAGTAGGTGACCTCGATCAGGGCGGGCGTGCCGAATGTATCTGTCTGCAGGTGGCGGAGTTCGGCATCGCCCTGCATGAAGACACTGGTCTCACTCTTGAGATGCGGGTTCACCTGCGTCCTGAACGTGGTGTCGCAGGCCTTGCCGGCGTCGCGCATGGCATCGAAGCCAGCCCACGTCATCGGATCGGAGACGTAGGAATAGCTGTAGACATCGCCGGTTTCGTGCACCCAGCTGGTCCATGCGTACTTGAAGCCGTGCTCGGCCAGGCACTGGTTGTAGCTCTTGATGCCAGCCTCGTAGGCTTGCTGGTCGGCCGGGCCCACGATGTCGGTGTAATCGCGGACGATGTTCGCCTGGTCCTTCGCCGCTGCCTGGACACTGCCCAGGCACACTACGGCGACTGCCGGTAGCAGCCACATACTCATGCGTTTCATGATGGTTCCCCTCGGGGCGGTTGCCCCCAGCGATGTGGGTCATGGGTTCCCCTGGGCGCTTCGTGACCCGGCGAAGCTTCGCGAGCATACGCCTGCGAGGCCGGTTGCGAATCTGCCGACGCGATCACATTATTCGTGCGACGAAACCACGTCGATGGCTCGTTTGATGCTTGCCATGGACGCCGCGGACGGCGTGCCAGCATGCGAACCGCAATCCGCCGGCCCCGTGCCTTCGGCTTTCGCCGGGC
The DNA here is from genome assembly GCF_040548735.1 of Rhodanobacter soli. NCBI lineage: Bacteria > Pseudomonadati > Pseudomonadota > Gammaproteobacteria > Lysobacterales > Rhodanobacteraceae > Rhodanobacter > Rhodanobacter soli. The sequence continues at coordinate 132,821 of NZ_JBEPSD010000004.1, forward strand.
TTCCCCGCCTGCTCGCCGCCGCGCCGATCCTGCCGGACTGGGCGCACGCGATGCTGATCCAGTACGGCCTGTTCCCGCTCATGTTTGGCTTCCTGCTCACCGTGTTCCCGCGCTGGCTGGGTTGGTCAGGCGCTGACAGCCGGTGCGGGTATACGGATCTAATGCTGCATCAGCACCGGGATGGAGGCTTCTTCCAGCACGCGTCGGGTGGCGCCGCCGAACACGCGTTCGCGCATGCGCGAGCGGCCATAGGCGCCCATCACCAGCAAGTCCGCGCCAATGTTTTCGACTTCCTTCAGCAGGATTTCGCCGGCCATCGCGGAGGAGGCGCGGACGTAGCTGGGTCTGGACGTGATGCCGTGGCGCAGCAGATAGACGAAGGGGTCGAAGCGCGGATGCCCTTCGTCGCCGTCGCGCACATCGCCGTCGACCAGGGTCACTTGTTTCGCGGCCTTGAGGAACGGCAGGGCGGCGTGGATCGCGCGGATGGCCTCGATGCTGCCATTGCAGCCGATCACGATGCGCTCGAAGCGGATTTCCCGGTTCCAGTGCGGGGGCAGGATCAGGCAGGGCACGCGGCAGCCGAGTATCGCCTCGCCGAGGATGTCGAGCAGGCCGGATGCCTGCACCATGTCCCGCTCGATCACCGCGAGATCGTGCCGCGCGCCAAGCCAGCGCAAAGTAGGGGCGATGCCGGCCCGGGCGACGATCCAGTCGGCGTTGCGCACGCCGGACTGCCGCGCGAATGATTCGAAGGCGGCGTGCTCGTCGGCGAATTCCGTTCGCGGCTCAAACAGCAGGCCGAGCACGGTGGGTTCGGTGCCGGCTTCGGCACCGCCGAGTTTCCGCAGCGCGGGATCGATGAAGCAGCCCGTCAGGTTGCTGCCCCAGCGCGCGGCAATCGCGAGGCCGGTTTCGGCGGCGGGACTCCACGGATTGGTTGATGTCACCAGTGCGAGGACATCGCCCGGGCGTGTCACGGGCGGCGTCGGGCGGGCTTGTTCGGTGGCTGGCATGGTGGAGCGTCCGGGGTTCGCTGGCGGTCAGAAGTCGAGGGTGTGGATGGCTTGTGCAGCGTCATCCGGATCGAGCCGGCGCCGGAAGCCCAGGTAATCGGCCAGCTCGCGCATCGGTTCGTTCTCGGCGGCGTCGATCGAGAACATCCGGCGGAAACCGTTCTTGCGCGCGATGTCGATCAGGCGCCGCATCAGCAGCACGCCCAGGCCGCGATGGCGCCAGTCGTCGGCCACCGTCACCGCGCATTCGCATTGCCTGTCGTCGCCGCTCGCGCTGTAGCGGCTGACCCCGACTTCGCGCAACTCGCCGTTGTCGTGGGCGAGCGCCACGAAGGCCATGCGATCCTGGTAGTCGACGTCCATCAGCTGGTCGAGCAGGGCCGGGCTCGCTTCCTTCAGGTTGCCCAGGAAGCGGAAACGGCAGGCCTGCTCCGACAGGCGGTTGATGAAGTCCGTCTCGCGCTGGCGATCCTCCGGGCGCAGCGGGCGTATCAGCACCGGGCTGCCGTCGTTCAGGGTATCGATCCAGTGCGTTCCCTCGATGGCGCCGAAGGGCGCGGCGGGGGTGGGGGCGTGGTCGGCATGGTGGACGTTGGGCATGATCTGTTCCCGTGGCGGATGAATCGCGGTCGATTCCCATGCCGAAACGGGCAGTCAATGCGGCATGGCTCCTTGCAGGGTCCATTTCTACGCCGGCCAATAGCGGTTCGACTTGACCTCGGTCAATCCGGAATGAACACGGAAGGCTCAGCCGGCGTCGCGCCGTTTCGACGCCGGCACACCGCTGCTGCGGCAGAGTTCGGCGAGCAGATCGGGGCGGCAGATGCGCACGGATTTGCGGTTGACCTCGAGCACGCCCATCTCCTCCAGGCGCGAGAACAACCGGCTGACCGTCTCGACCACCAGGCCGAGGTAGTTGGCGATGTCGTAGCGCGACATCGACAGGGTGAGCGCGGTGCTGTCGCGCTGCAGGCGCTGGTAACGGTCGGCCAGGCTCTTCAGGAAGATCGCCAGCTGTTCCTGTGCCTGCTGCCGGCCCATCATCACCAGGTGGCGGTGTTCCTCGATCACCTCGCGGCTGATCACCCGCATCAGCTGCCGGTGCAGCGCCGGCACCTCACTGGTGACCTGCTGCAGCCGCGCATAGGGCAGCTCGCAGATGCTGCTGCGTTCCAGTGCCTCGGCCTGGCTGACGTGCTGGTTCGAAGCCAGCGCGTCGAAGCCGATGATTTCGCCGGGCAGGTGGAAGCCGAGGATCTGCACGTCGCCGGAATCGTCCAGCACGAAGGTCTTGAGCGAACCGGAGCGCACCACGTAGAGCGCCTCGAACGGGTCGCCATCGCGGTACAGCATGCCGCCGCGGTCCAGCGTGCGCTTGTCGCGGACCGCCGTGTCCAGCCGTTCCAGGTCGTCGTTGCCGATGCCGGCAGGCAGGCACAGTTCGCTCAAGGCACAGGACGAGCAACTGCGTCGCAGCTGGCTCAGATCAAGGACGTTGGTTCCGGGGTCCATCAGCGTCCTCGCAGGGCTTGAGAGGGGCTCGCATGAACCCGGCAGGCAGCCCGGGCCGTGTGGCCGCACCATAGCATGGCGAGGTACAAATTCCGTGTCTATTTGATCGGGATCAAGTCGCGCGCCGATCTTTCATCGCAGGCTGGCGTACGAGCCGGAGCAACGTGTGATCGCGTCGAACCGGCCGTTGCCGACATTCCACCTGCAGAGATCCCCATGAACTGGAAAAACACCACCGACCGTTACGGCTCGCTGTCGATGGCGATGCACTGGCTGATGCTGCTGTTGCTGGCCGCCGTATACGCCTGCATCGAATTGCGCGAGTTCTACCCGCGCGGCAGCGACCTGCGCGAAGGCCTCAAGACCTGGCATTTCATGCTCGGCCTGTGCGTGCTCGCGCTGGTCGCGCTGCGGCTGGCGATCCGCCTGATGGCGGGGCCGGCACCGTCGATCCGGCCGGCGCCGCCGGTCTGGCAGCAGCGCCTGGCCGTGCTGATGCACCTGGCGCTGTACGTCTTCCTGGTCGCGATGCCGCTGCTTGGCTGGCTCACGCTCAGCGCCTCGGGCAAGCCGATCCCGTTCTTCGGCCTGCAGCTGCCGGCGCTGGTGGGGACGGACAAGGCGCTGGCCGGTTCGCTGAAGGACATCCACGAGACCATAGGCACCGTCGGCTACTACCTGGTCGGCCTGCATGCGGCGGCCGCGCTGGTGCACCACTACGTGAAGCGGGACGACACCCTGCGGCGGATGCTGCCGGCACGGCTCAGTCGATCTTGATCGGCTCGTGCAGGCCGGGCAGCTGGACGGCGACGCCGCGCGCGGTCAGTACCTCCTGCATCGCCTGCATGCCGCGGCCGTATTCGCCGTGCACCAGGAACACCTTGCGCCGCGGTGCATCGCCCAGCCAGGCCAGCAGCGACGGCTGGTCGGCGTGCGCGGAGAAGCCGTTGATCGTCCACACCTGCGCGCGCACCGGGATCTCCTCGTTGAACACGCGCACGCTGGCCGCGCCGTCGATGATCCGCCGCGCCAGCGTGCCCTCGGCGGCATAGCCGACGAACACCACGCTGCTGCGCTCACGCCACAGGTTGTGCTTGAGGTGGTGGCGCACGCGGCCGCCGTTGCACATGCCGGAGCCGGCCAGGATGACCGCACCGTCGTCGATGCTGTTGATCGCCATCGACTCGCTGGTCTCGCGGGTGAAATGCAGGCCGGGCATGGCGAACGGATCGCCGTGCCGCAGCTCGTCCAGGAAATTCTGGTCGAAACATTCCGGGTGGCGGCGGAAGATCTCGGTGGCGGAGATCGCCATCGGCGAATCCAGGAATACCCGCACATGTTGCGGGATCGCACCGTCGCGGATGCCGCGGTGCAGGTAGTAGAGGATCTCCTGCGTGCGCTCCAGCGCGAAAGTGGGGATCACCACATTGCCGCGGCGGGTCACAGTCTCGCGGATGGCCTGGTACATCTCGTCGACCGAGTCGGGCACCGAGCGGTGTGGGCGATCGCCGTAAGTGCTTTCCATCACCACGTAGTCGGCGGCCGGTGCGGGCGTCGGGTCGCGCAGCAGCGGCCGACCCGGGTTGCCGAGGTCGCCGGAGAACAGCATGCTGCGGCGCTGCTGGCCATCATCCAGTTCGAGCAGGACCGAGGCCGAGCCGAGGATGTGGCCGGCGTCGAGGAAGCACGCGGTGACGCCGTCGACGACCGGCACGGTGTCGCCGTAGCCGACATCCGGGCCGAAGAAATCTAGTGCGTGCAGCGCGTCGTCGAGCGTGTACAGCGGCGCCGCCACTGCCTCGCCGCGGCGGTTGTTGCGCTGGGCGCGGCGCGCGTCCTCTTCCTGCAGGCCGGCCGCATCCAGCATCACCACCCGTGCCAGTTCGCGAGTGGCGGCGGTGGCGAGGATGCGACCGCGGAAGCCCTGGCGCACCAGCAGCGGGATGCGCCCGCAATGGTCCAGGTGGGCATGCGTCAGCAGCAGCACGTCGATGCCGGCCGGGTCGAAGCCGAACGGTTCGGCGTTGGCCCGCTCGACCTCCTCGCTGCCCTGGAACATGCCGCAATCGATCAACACGCGCCGTTCGTTGCAGGTGACCAGGTGACAGGAACCGGTGACCTGCTTGGCGGCGCCATGGCAGCTGTAGATGATCATCGTGTTCTCACATCGGAAACGAACGGTGGGTGCCTGCGTCGCCCCAGCCGGCGCAGGCCTTCCAGCCATGCCGTGGCAACGCCCAGCATGGCCGCCACGGCCGCCAGCATGATGACGCCGGGCAGGGCTAGTGCCATCACGCTGCGGAAAAAGGGTACGCCGATCACGACCGCCAACATCAGTGCCACGCCGCCGAACATCCGCGGCAGCCAGGGGTTTTTCGCAGGCGTGCGGGCCAGTGCTGGGCGGGACAGGTCGCGGTTGGCCAGGGTCAGCAGGAACAGGCCGAACACCAGGGTGATGAACACGGCGCTGCGGCCTTGCGCAGCGTCGAGGCCCTGGCCGAGCAGCAGGCTGTAGCCAAATAGCAGGATGCCGGCGAAGCCGAGTCCCTGGATCACCGCGTAGCGCAGGTTGGCGGCGGCGAACGGGGAGTCCGACGGCGCGCGCGGCGGTCGTCGCATGATGTCATCGGCGGCGGGTTCCGCCTCGAACACCACCGAGCAGGCCGGATCGATCAGCAGCTCCAGCAGCACGATATGCACCGGCATCAGCAGCACCGGCCAGTGCAGCAGGGTCGGTACCAGCGCCAGCGCGATGATCGGCATGTGCACGGCGAACACGAAGCGGGTGGCCTTGGTGATGTTGTCGTAGATGCGTCGGCCCTGGCGGATCGCGCTGACGATGCTGGCGAAGCTGTCGTCCAGCAGCACCAGCGCGGCCGCCTCGCGCGCCACGTCGGTGCCACGCTCGCCCATCGCGATGCCGACGTCGGCGGCCTTCAGTGCGGGCGCATCGTTCACGCCGTCGCCGGTCATCGCCACCACCTCGCCGCCCTCGCGCAGCAGTTGCACCAGGCGCAGCTTCTGCTCGGGCTTGAGCCGTGCGCACAGGTCGACGTGGCGCAGGCGCTCGCGCAACGCGGCGTCGTCCAGCGTCGCCATTTCCGCGCCGGTGATCACCTCGGCACGTTCGCTCAAACCCACCTGACGGGCGATCGCGCGCGCGGTGGCGTGGTGGTCGCCGGTCATCATGATGATGCGCACGCCGGCGGTGCGGCATTCGGCGATCGCCGCGGGTACCTCCGGGTGCGGCGGGTCGACGAAACCGACAAGGCCGAGGAAGCGGAAGTCAAAGTCGTGCTGGCTGCGCGGCCAGCTCGCGCCCTGCCACTCGCCGCGGGCCACGCCGAGCACGCGCAGGCCGCGTTCGGCCATGGCTTCGACCTGGCGCAGGATGGTCGTGGCGCCGGCGGCGGGCAGGTGGCACAGGTCGATCACCGCCTCCGGCGCGCCCTTGGTCGCCAACAGGTGCCGGGTGCGCGCATCGCCGCGGAACACGCGGGTCATCGCCAGAATGTCCGGAGACAGGCCGTACTCGAACTCGGGCGACCATGCGGCGTGCACGTGTTCGGTGTCGGTGAGCCAGTGCAATCCGAACTGCTGGATCGCCTTCTCCATCGGGTCGAACGGATCCAGTGGCGTGGCCAGCATGGCGAACTCGACCAGCTCGTGGAACGGTTCGGGCAGCTCGGTCGAATTCTCGTCGTGGCAGCTGTCGTCGACCAGGCGCAGCTCGGCGACCTGCATGCGGTTCTGCGTCAGCGTGCCGGTCTTGTCGACCGCCAGCACCGAGATCGCACCCAGCGCCTCCACCGCCGGCACGCGCCGGGTGAGCACCTTGTGCTTCGAGATCCGCCATGCGCCCAGCGCCAGGAACACGGTGAGGATCACCGGGATTTCCTCTGGCAGGATCGCCATGGTCAGCGCGATGCCGGCCAGCACGCTCTCCAGCAGGCCGTGTCCGTCCCACAGCCAGCCGAGCAGCGCATACGCCGTGGCCAGCAGCAGCCCGCCGATGGTGAGGTTGCGGATCAGCCGGCGCGAGGCCTGCTGCAATCCGGATATCGGTTCGACGGTGGACGTGAGCGCCTGGCCGATACGGCCGACGGCGGTGGATTCGGCGACAGCGTGAACCTCGGCAACCCCGACGCCCTTGGTCACCACCGTGCTGGCGAACAGCTGGCCGGCATCGTTGCCCGGCAGCTTGGTGACCGGCACCGCCTCGCCGGTGAGCAGCGACTCGTTGACATCCAGGTGACCGTCCAGCAGCACGGCATCGGCGGCGATGCGGTCGCCCTCGTGCAGGACCAGCAGGTCGCCGATCACCACCTCGCGACCGGGAATGCGGATTTCCTGTCCGCCGCGGATCACCAGCGCGCGCGGGGCGGACAATTCGCGCAACGATTCCAGCGCCCGCTGGGTCTTGCGCTCCTGCGCCAGCGTGATGCCGATGACCACGAACACGAACGACAGCAGGAACGCCGCCTCGGCGCGGTCGCCCAGCGCCAGGTACAGGCCACCGGCGACCAGCAGCATCAGGAACATCGGCTCGGTCAGCACGCCGCCGACGATCGCGGCCAGGCTCTTGGGCGTGCTGCCCGGCAGCAGGTTCGGGCCATGTTCGGCCAGTCGCCGCGCGGCTTCGGCCGGATCAAGCCCGGGGCGGCTGGCCGGTGGCGGTGGCCTTGCCTCACTCATGCGTCGGTCCGGCTGCCGCTCGCGCCGATGGTGTTGCTCAACGGCAAACCAGTACCGGCACGTCGCCGTTGAGGATCACCTTGTGCGTCTCGCTGCCCAGCAGCAGCCGGTCGAAGCCGCGCCAGCCGTGCGAGGCCATCACGACCAGGTCGCACTGGTGCTTGCGGGCAGCGCCGACGATCGCCGAATACGGTCGCGCGTCGATCTCGTGGCTGCCCTCGCAGGGCACCCCGGCGGCCTGCGCGCGCTGGCGCACGTCGGCCAGGTAGCGCTCGGCATTGGCAATGGCTTCCTGGGTGTAGGTCGGCTCGTTGGCCACGACGAATTCGGCGAAATAGACGGACGCGGGAAACGGCGCGATCACGTGGAACGCATACACGCGTGCTCCGAGCCTGGCGGCCAGCTCGATGCCGGTGTCGACGGCACGCAGGGAAAGTTCGGAACCGTCGGTGGGCAGCAGGATGTGCTTGAACATAGGGACTCCTCATGGCTCGGGATGATCAGCGGCAGGTATAGCCGCCATCGATGACCAGCTCGCTGCCGGTCACGAACTTCGACTCGTCGGAGGCGAGGTAGACCACGCCCCAGGCGATGTCGTCCGGCTCGCCCATGTGGCCGAGCGGATGCAGCGCACCGGTCTCGCGCCGGTGTTGCACCGGGTCGCCGCCCATCGAGGCGATGTGCTGCTCGACCATCGGCGTCCAGATGAAGCCGGGATGGATCGAGTTGACCCGGATGCGGTCTGCGGCGTACAGCAACGCGTCGGTCTTGCTCATCAGGCGCACCGCGCCCTTGGACGCATGGTAGGGCGGCAGGTCGGGCGCACCGACCAGGCCGTAGATCGACGACAAGTTGATGATGCTGCCGCCACCGGCCGCGCGCAGCGGTGCGATCGCGTGCTTGGTGCAGAAGAACACGCCCTTCACGTTGACCGCCTGCACCCGGTCCCATTCGGCCTCGGTGAGTTCGTGGGTCGGCTTGTTCGGCCCGGCGATGCCGGCGTTGTTGACGAGGACGTCCAGCCGTCCGAACGCGGCCACGGTGGCGCTGATCGCCGCCGCCACGTCGGCTTCCACGGCCACATCGACGTGGAAGTAACGGGCCGATTCACCCAGCGCGGCGGCCAGTTCCTGCCCCGTGCCGTCATGCACGTCGACGATCGCCACCCGCGCGCCGGCTTCCACCATCCGGCGTGCGCAGGCGGCGCCAATGCCCACCGATCCACCGGTCACCATGGCCACCTTGCCGCTCAGCCTGTTCATGGCGAACCCTCCACAAAAGAGGATTTCAGGATGGACTTGCCCAGACGGCGCGATATTGACCGGAGTCATACGGACTGCATATTGATGCCGGCGACCGCAGGCGCTGGGGCGGCTGGTTTTGCCGCTGCCTGAATCGCCCCGCGTACGCCACGCGCCGCCTGATGCAGGTCAATGCCACCGCCCGTCGGACATGCGAGCATGGCAAATCGTTTTCATTCAAGTTGGCTTCGGCATGTCTGATCCATCCCGCCCCTCGACAGCCAGGGTCGCCACGCTCGCGGAGTTGCCGGCGCTGCTGGCTTCGGCACCGCACCGGCCGCTGTTCCTGGCCGGCAGCATCGCGGTGCTGCTCAGCATGGCGTGGTGGGCGGTGGAGCTGACCTGGATGCGTTTCGGCCTGGCCGGCTGGCCGCAGCCGTCGATCCCGCCGGGCTGGGCGCACGCGATGCTGATCCAGTACGGCCTGTTCCCGCTGTTCATGTTCGGCTTCCTGCTCACCGTGTTCCCGCGCTGGCTGGGCCGGCCCGATCTGCCGTGGACGCGCTACGTGCCGGTGGCCGGCTGCGTATTCGGCGGCTATGTGCTGGCGAACGTGGGTCTGCTCGACCTGGCGTGGCTGCTGAAGCTCGGCATCGCCGTGATGCTGGCCGGCTACCTGATCGGCGTGTGGACACTGGCGACGGTGCTGCGCGCCTCGACCGCGGAACGCAAGGGCCATGCCCGCTCCTGCCTGGCGGCGTTGAGCCTGGGCAGCCTGGGGCTGGCGGTGTTCCTGGCCTATCTGTTCGGCGCGCCGGCGGACTGCGCGCTGCTGGCGATCAAGCTGGGCACGTACGGCCTGCTGCTGCCGATCTATTTCACGGTGATGCACCGCATGCTGCCGTTCTTCAGCGGCAACGTGGTGACGGGTTACAAAGTGGTTCGTCCGGACTGGAGCCTGCCGGTGGTGTGGGTGCTGCTGCTGGCGCACCTGCTGCTGGAGTGGCGCGGTGTGCTGGGTTGGCTGTGGCTGGCGGACGTGCCGCTGGCCGTGGTGTTTGCGTGGCATGCGCTGACCTGGCAACCGTGGAAGGCGATGCGGCCGGGCCTGCTGGCGGTAGTGCACCTGGCGTTCGCATGGCTGCCGGTGGCGTTCGTGCTGTACGCGGTGCAGGACGTGGTGTACGCAGCCAGTGGGCATCTCATTCTTGGCCGTGCGCCGCTGCATGCGCTGGGGATCGGTTTTTTCGGTTCGATGCTGGTGGCGATGGTGACCCGGGTGACCCAGGGCCATTCCGGCCGGCCGCTGCAGATGGGCGCGGTGGCCTGGCTGTGCTTCGCCCTGCTGCAGGCGGTGGCGCTGCTGCGCATCCGTGCCGAGCTGGGCGGCGACGTCTACCTGTGGCTGGTGATCGCCGCGTATGGCTGGCTGCTGGCGTTCCTGCCGTGGGTGCTGCGCTCGGCATGGATCTACCTGACTCCGCGGGCGGACGGCAAACCCGGTTGAGGGCATGGCGCGGACCGCGGCAGGGTGACGCAGCAGGGCGGCAAAGCCATTCAAATTGACTCAGGTCAGTAGCGCGACCGGGCGATCTCCTAGGCTAGGATGCGCAAGAACTCACGGAGATCGCCCATGTCACGTACACCGCTCCTCGTTGTCGCGGCCGCCGCGTTGCTGACACTGGCGGCCTGCTCCGGCAAGCCGCAGGCCGCTGCCAAGACGGATGCCACGGCAACCGGCAGTGCTCCCGCCGCATCGGTCCGCGGCGACTTCGGCCCACCGCAAGGCGAGCCGATCCACGCGGTGCTGACCAGCCCGCCGCACGTGCCGCCACCGGTCAACCGCAACTACCCGGCGAAGGTGATCGTCGAGCTGGAAGTGATCGAGAAGGAGATGCCGATCTCCGAAGGCGTCAGCTACACGTTCTGGACCTTCGGCGGCACCGTGCCGGGCAGCTTCATCCGGGTGCGCCAGGGCGACACGGTGGAGTTCCACCTGAAGAACGCGCC
>NZ_JBEPSD010000005.1 GCF_040548735.1 Rhodanobacter soli
GGCAACGGCGGGCCGAACCTGGTGTCGAGCTTCCACGTGATCGGCGAGATCTTCGACAAGGTGCAGCCCGAAGGCGGCACGGTGGCGCAGCACAACGTGCAGACCACGCTGATCCCGTCCGGCGGCGCGGCGATGGTGGAGTTCCACACCGACGTGCCGGGCAGCTACGTGCTGGTCGACCACTCGATCTTCCGCGCGTTCAACAAGGGCGCGCTGGGCATCCTCAAGGTGGACGGCCCGGAAGACAAGACGGTCTACTCGGGCAAGGAAGTGGACTCGGTCTACCTGGGCGACCGCTCGGAGCCGAACCTGACGGCGGTGAGCACGGCGGCGAAGGCGCATGCGGCCGGCACGCTGACCAAGGCCGAGCAGATCGCGGCGGGCAAGCAGCTGTTCACCGGCACCTGCTCGGTGTGCCACCAGGCGAATGGCGAAGGCCTGCCGAACGTGTTCCCGCCGCTGGCGAAGTCGGACTTCCTGGCGGCCGACCCGAAGCGGGCGATGACCATAGTGACGCACGGGCTAACCGGCAAGATCACGGTGAACGGCCACGAGTACGACTCGGTGATGCCACCGATGGCGCAGCTGACCGACGACGAGGTGGCGAACATCCTGACCTACGTGCTGAACAGCTGGGACAACCCGGGCGGGCAGATCAGCAAGGAAGAGGTGGCCAAGGCCCGTGCCGCGGCCGCGCCCGCACCGGCGGCGGAACATTGATGCGGAGCGGTACGAAAAAGAATGTCTGGAAGTAAAGACGTCCAGACGGAGCACTGCAACGCGCAACGCCGGCCCTCGTGGTCGGCGTTGTCGTTTCGGCGGCATGCATGGCCGCGGCGCGTTGTCACAGCCGCATCTTGCATGGCGGGGACTTGACCGGGGTCAGGTCGGGCACGTGCGCTCGCTTCGAGACTGCCGCCGACCACAAGGGAGCAACGCAATGAACCATGCACGCAACTATCTTTCGGCCGCCTGCCTGTTCGCTATCCTGGCCACACCGGCCTGGGCGGGCGACGGAACCGCCAACATCAGCGAGCCGGCGGCATCGGCCGGACCATCGTGGCAGCTGGAATGGGATGCCCGCCTGCGCCACGAACAGGTCGACGACGATGCGTTCGCGCGCAACGCCCATGCCGACACCTTGCGCCTGCGCCTCGGCCTGCATGCCGAGTTCGGGCATGGCTGGAGCGGCCTGGTCGAAGGCGCCGGCGTGGCCAGTGCCGGCGACCGTTACAACAGCGGCGCCAATGGCCGTACCTTGTATCCGGCTGTGACCGATCCGCGCGGCAGCGAATTCAACCAGTACTGGCTGCGCTGGCAGGGCGACCGGTTCGGCGCCACCGCGGGCCGCCAGCGGCTGCTGCTGGACAACCAGCGCTGGGTCGGCAACAGCGGCTGGCGCCAGCACGAGCAGACCTTCGATGCCGTCGAATTGCGCTGGCAACCACTGGCGGCGTTGACGGTGCGCTACGACTGGCTCGACCGGGTGCACCGGGTGGCCGGCCGCGATGCACTGAATCCGCTGGCACGCGAGCGCCAGTTGAATACTCATTTGCTCAACCTGGCCTGGACCCGGGACGCGCAGCAATGGGGCGGCTACGCCTACCTGCACGAGGACCGTGACGTGGCCAGCGCCTCCAGCGCCACCTACGGCCTGCGCTGGAACGGCAAGGCGCTGCGCGACGGCAGCGGCCTCGGCTGGACGCTGGAGGGAGCGCGGCAAGTCGACTATGCCAACAACCCGCAGCACTTCGCGCACAGCTACTGGCTGCTGGAACCGAGCTGGACGCAGTCCGGGATCACCGCGAAGCTGGGCTGGGAACACCTGGGCGGCAACGGCCGGCATGCGCTGCAGACGCCGCTGGCCACGCTGCACGCGTTCAACGGCTGGAACGACCAGTTCAACGTGACCCCAGCCGGTGGGTTGGAAGACCGCTACGTCGGTGTCAACGGCAACTTCGGTCGCGGCAGCGTTGCCGGCAAGCTGGCCTGGACGGTGGCGTACCACGACTACCGCGCCGATCACGGCGGTCGCTACGGCAGCGAGTGGGATGCCTCGCTGGCGTTTCCGCTGGCGCAGGGCCTCAGCGGCCTGTTGAAGGTGGCGGATTATCGCGCCGACGGTTTCGGCCGCGACAGCGCGAAGCTGTGGCTGCAACTGGAGTGGCGTGGCCAGCAGGCATTGGCCGGCGCACGTTGAACGAAGCGGAAACGCAGGCGGGCGCGTTGATCCAGGTCAGCGCGTCCGCGCCGCGACTGCGTTGAGATGACGCCATGAAAGCCCAGCCATCACCCCACCGCCGCGCCGACGACGCGGTACTTCCCGAACTCGACCTGCGCTGGCTGCCGTCGCCGGAGCCGATGCTGCGCGCGCTGGCGATTGCCGACGCGTTGCTGCCGGGGCAGGCGGTGCAGGTGCTCACCCCGTTGCTGCCGACGCCGTTGCTCGACGCGCTGGTATCGCGCGGCATGCAGGCGACGGCGTTCGCCTTGCCGACCGGCGGCGCGCGCGTGCTGATCCGTTGTCCGGGCGGCGATGACGCAGCTTCGGCTTGAGCAGGGCCCGGCTCCCTCGTTGCCGCGGCGCTTCCTGTCCAGTGCGCCGTGGTGGGGGATGTTGGCCGGCGTGCTGCTGATCGTCGACGGCGCTACGGCGCTGCGCATACGCTGGAACCCGGCCACCCTGGCGCTGGTGCACGTGTTCACGCTGGGCGTGCTGGGCAACGCGATGTTCGGCAGCGTGCTGCAGTTCCTGCCCGCCGCTGCCGGCGTGCGGGTGCGCGGCAGCGCGACGTTTGGGTCATGGCTGCATGCCCTGTTCAACCTCGGCGTGCTGCTGCTGGTGATGGGACTGCACCAGGGCTGGCGTACGGCACTGATTGCCGCTGCCGTGCTGTTGCCGCTGGGATTCGTCTTGCTGGCGGCGATGACCGTGCCTGGCCTGCTGGCCGCGGCGGGGCAGCGCCTGCTGCGTGCGGGCTTCGGCGTGGCGATCGGGTTCGCCGCGCTCACCGCGTTGCTTGGCGGCATGCTTGCGCTGGGCTTCGCCGGACGCCTGACCTTGCCGTTGACGGCGCTCACCGACGTACATGCCAGCTGGGGCGTGCTGGGCTGGGTGGTGGTGTTGATGGCCAGCGTGGCGCGGGTGGTGATGCCGATGTTCCAGGGCACCGGCACGGTGCGCGAACCGGTGCAGGCGATATGGCTGGGCAGCGTGCTGCTGATGCTGTTCGGCGCGGCATGCTGGCGTCTGACCGATGGTAGCGGCGCCTGGCTGGCCGGCACGATAGCTGCACACGCGCTGCTGTTCGCCGTTGCCGCGTTGTGGTTGCAATGGCGCGCACCGCGATTGCGTCGCGGGCCATTGCTGTGGAGCTGGCGCGCCGGCCTGATCGTGCTGGCGCTGGCGGCACTGGCGCTGTCCACAGGCGTGCGTAACGGCATGCTGGCCGCCGCGCTGGGGCTGGGCGTGGCGTTGCCGCTGCTGGTCGCCGGCATGATGCTGGAGATCGTGCCCTTCATCGGCTGGATCGAACTGCACCGGCGCTGCGGTCGCGGCGTGCAGTCGCCCGGCGTGCAGCGGCTGCTGCCCGCATACGACAAGACCCGCGCACTGCTGGCGCAAGTGCCGTTGCTGTTGTTGCCGGTTGCCGTGGTGTGGCCGTCGGCGTGGCTGGCCCGTGCGGCCGGGCTGGCATTGCTGCTGGCCTGGGGCTGCATGGCGTGGACGCTGCACGGCGTGCGCCGGCGCGCCAGTCGTTTCCTGTTGACGATGGAATCCGCCGATGTCGCTGCCCGGGCCTGAACGTTTCGCACTCGGCAGGGTTCGAACGGCGATCGACCGCATCGACGATGGCCTCGTCGCGTTGTTCGCAGCGCGGCGTCGGTTGGCCGCTGCCGCCGGCATGCTCAAGCGGCGTGCCGGCGTGTCGCCGCGCGATTCGCTGCGTGAGCAGCAGGTGCGCGCGCGAACGCAGGCGCTGGCGCAGCGGCTGGCGCTGCCTGCAAGCACCGCCGAGCGGCTGCTCGATCTGGCGATCGCCGATGCCTGCCAGCGGCAGGGCATGGCGGTTGACCTGGGTCAAGGCGTGCCGTTGGCCGCGCCCGTCATGATGCCGCCCATCATGCCCAGCCAGACATTTCCGCCCTCTCTTGCGCCGCGCCTGCTGCGCCTGTTGCCGCCGCCGACACGGGTGGCGCCGTTGCTGCATGCGCTGCCGGCGCGCTGGCAGCGCCGCCTGCTGGAAGCGGCAATGGCGCGCGTGCTGGCCACGCCGCTGCGCGACGGCTCGCTGGATTTCATGCGTGGCCGCCGGCTCGCCATCGAGGTGAGCGACCTGCGCCTGCGCTGGGTGCTCGAACTGCGCGGCGACCGCCTCGACGTGGTCGACGCCGAGCCCGAAGCGAGCGTGCGCGGCAGCGCCACCGACCTGCTGTTGCTGGCCGGCCGGCTGGAGGATGCCGACACGCTGTTCTTCCAGCGTGCGCTGGAGTTGACCGGCGACACCGAACTGGGCCTTACCGCGCGCAACCTGCTGGAGCGGCTGCCGTGGGAGTCCGTGCCGCTGGGCCTGCGCATCGCGCTGAACCGCGGCGCGCGCTTCGCCCGTGCCGCCCGCGCCGCGCACCGCGGCGAAGCCGCCTGAGCCATCCCGTTTCCTTCCACTGACAAGCGATCACGATGACCGCCTCCGCAACGCTGCCCGTGCCGGTCTGGCGCGACGAACTCGAACACGAATACGCCGCGCTGGCCGAGCGCCTGGAATCGCTGGTGCCGTGCCTGGAAATACCGCTGCACCTGCCGTGGATCGACGCCATCAACAAGCTGAAGAAGCAGCGCGGTGCGGTGATCATGGCGCACAGCTATCAGTCGCCGGAGATCTTCCACGGCGTGGCCGACATCACCGGCGACTCGCTCGGCCTGGCGCAGGCCGCCGCCGATTGCGACGCCGACCTGATCGTGTTGTGCGGCGTGCACTTCATGGCCGAGAGCGCGAAGATCCTGGCGCCGGAAAAGACCGTGCTGATTCCTGACCTGGAAGCCGGCTGCTCGCTGGCTTCGTCGATCACTGCCGCCGACGTGCGTGCGCTGCGCGCGCAGCACCCCGGCGTGCCGGTGGTGAGCTACGCCAACACGTCGGCTGCGGTGAAGGCGGAGTCCGATGCGATCTGCACCTCGGCGAACGCGGTGCAGGTGGTCGAGTCGATGGGCGCGCGCAAGGTGATCTTCCTGCCCGACGAGTACCTGGGCCGTCACGTCGCCAGCCAGACCCGGGTCGAGCTGGTGCTGTGGCACGGCCGCTGCGAGGTGCACGAGAGGTTCACCGCGCAGCAGGCACGGCATGCGCGCGAGCAGTTCGATGCCATGTTGGTGGCGCATCCGGAATGCCCGCCCGAGGTGCTCGCCGAGGTGGACTTCGTCGGTTCCACCACGGCGATGGGCAAGTGGCTGGAACGCGAGAAGCCGGCACGGGTCGCGCTGATCACCGAGTGTTCGATGGCCGACAATTTGCGGTCGCAGTTCCCGGCGACGCAGTTCATCAAGCCGTGCAACCTGTGCCCGCACATGCAGCGGATCACCTTGCAGAACATCTACGCGTGCCTGCGCGACATGAAGCATGCGGTGGAGGTGCCCGCGGACATCCGTGTGCGTGCGCGTGCCGCGCTGGAGCGCATGCTCGCGATCGGACGGCGCGAGAGCGTGTGAAGCGCGCACGCCTGCCGATCGTGGTCGTGGGTGGTGGCGTGGCCGGCCTGGCCACGGCGTTGGCCGCTGCGCCCGCGCCGGTGCGTCTGCTGTGCCGCGCGCACGACGGCAGTGGCAGTGCCAGCGCCATGGCCCAGGGCGGCATTGCCGCCGCGCTCGATCCGCGCGACAGCCCCGCCGCCCACGCCGCCGACACCTTGCTGGCCGGCGCCCATCACAACGACGTGGCGATGGCGCAGTGGCTGACACGCGAGGCGCCAGGCGCCATCGCGTGGCTGCAGGCGCAGGGCGTGCTGTTTGATCGCGATGCCGATGGCCGCCTGCAGCTGGGACGCGAGGGTGGTCACGCCGCCGCGCGGATCGTGCATGCCGGCGGCGATGCCAGCGGGGCCGCGCTGGTGCATGCCTTGCGCGCGAAGGCGCAGGCTGCGGCGCACGTGCAGTGGCGCGGCGGCGTCGATGTCGATGCCTTGCTGGTCCGCGATGGCGGTGTGGTCGGCGTGCGTACCCGTGATGAGCGCGGGCGCCAGGAACACATCGAGGCGGCGGCCGTGGTGCTCGCCACCGGCGGCATCGGTGCGCTGTTTGCACGTACCAGCAACCCGCCGGGCGCGGACGGTGCCGGGTTGGCGCTGGGGCTGGCGGGTGGTGCCTCGCCGCGCGATCTGGAATTCGTGCAGTTCCATCCCACCGCACTGGATGTCGCCGGACACTGCCTGCCACTGATCACCGAGGCGCTGCGTGGTGCCGGTGCGCGCTTGCTCGATGTCGATGGGCGACCACTGATGGCCGGCATGCATCCGCTCGGCGACCTCGCACCGCGCGACGTGGTGGCGCGACGCGTCGCGCAGGCACAAGGCGAGGGCGGACAGGTCTGGCTCGATGCGACGGGCGTGGCGGGCGATTGGGAGCGGCGCTTTCCCACCGTGCTGGCGGCATGCCGTGCCCAGGGTTTCGATCCCCGGCTGGCCCCCATACCGGTCACGACGGCAGCGCATTTCCACATGGGCGGGCTGGCCACCGACGCGGACGGGCGAACCGGTATGCCGGGTCTGCATGCGGTGGGCGAGGTGGCATGCAACGGCATCCATGGCGCGAACCGGCTGGCCAGCAATTCGCTGCTGGAAGGTGTGTTGTGCGGGCGCCGGCTTGGCCGTGTGCTGGCCGCTGCCGAACCACGGCCCGGTCGTCGTGGCGAGTACCGCTGGATCGAGCGTGGCGACAGCCTGTCGCTGCCGCAGCTGACCGCGCTGGGCGATCTGCTGTGGCGCACGGCTGGGCCTGTGCGCGAGGCATCGTCGCTGCGTGATGCATGGCGCACCTGTGCAGCGGCGGCGGATGCCGGATGGCAGGCGCGGCTGGCCAAGGCGCTGTTGCGCGCGGCCTTGCTGCGCAAGCACAGCCTGGGCGCCCATTGCCGTCACGATCGCTGCTGCGCTGCCTGAAAAAGGCGACCTGCAGTGCCACGATATGCCCTGGCGGCAGCGGCATGTGCGGTGGCTGCCGCGAGGGGTTTGACCCGGATCAAGACAATTGAGCCGGGAGCTGTGCAAACTATAGGCTCCCGACCCTGTGAGTTTTTCATGACACGTCCTTCTTCGTTTGACTACGAACAACTGCGCGCCTGCGGCCGCGGCGAACTTTTCGGTGATGGCAATGCCCGGCTGCCGTCGCCGCCGATGCTGATGTTCGACCGCATCACGCACATCGCCAGCGAGGGCGGCGCGTATGGCAAGGGCGTGATCCACGCCGAACTGGATATCCATCCGAAGCTGTGGTTCTTCGACTGCCACTTCATCGGCGATCCGGTGATGCCCGGCTGCCTCGGCCTGGACGCGATGTGGCAGCTCAGCGGTTTCTTCCTGCCGTGGCTGGGCGAACCCGGCCGCGGCCGCGCGCTCGGCGTGGGCCAGGTGAAATTTTCCGGCCAGGTGTTGCCGAGCGCGAAGCTGGTGCGTTACGAGATCGACATCCGCCGCGTCATGCGCGGCAAGCTGCGGATGGTGATCGCCGACGGCAAGACCTTCGTCGACGATCGCCTGATCTACGAGGCGAGCGACATGCGCGTGGGCCTGTTCCAGTCCACCGAGGGCTTTTGAGATGCGCCGCGTCGTAGTGACAGGCATGGGCATCGTGTCGTGCCTGGGCAATGACCTGGAGACCGTGACCGGCGCCTTGCGTGATGGCCGCAGCGGTATCCGGGCGATGCCTGAATATGCCGAGCTCGGCATGCGCAGCCATGTGGCCGGTGTGCCGAACATCGACCTGGAGGCGGTGATCGATCGCAAGCTGAAGCGCTTCATGGGCGATGCGGCCGCCTATGCCTACGTGTCGATGCGTTCGGCGATGGCCGATGCCGGACTGGACGCGGAACAAGTTCGTGACCCGCGCATCGGCGCGATTGCCGGTTCCGGCGGTGGATCGCCGCGCTGGCAGATCGAAACCGGCGACCTGCTGCGCAACAAGGGCGTGCGCAAGATCGGTCCGTACATGGTGCCGCGCACGATGTGCTCGACCGTATCGGCCACGCTGGCCACGACGTTCGGCATCCTGGGCCTGAGCTATTCGATCTCCGCCGCCTGCGCCACCTCGGCGCATTGCATCGGCGCCGCGGCCGACCTGATCCGGCACGGCGCGCAGGACGTGATGTTCGCCGGTGGCGGCGAGGAAGAGCACTGGGGCATGACCTCGCAGTTCGACGCGATGGGCGCGCTGTCCAGCCATCACAACGACACCCCGGTCACCGCCTCGCGCCCCTACGACAGCAGTCGCGACGGCTTCGTCATCGCCAGCGGCGGCGGCATGCTGGTGCTGGAGGAGTACGAGCACGCGAAGGCGCGCGGCGCGCGCATCCACGCCGAACTGGTCGGTTACGGCGTTACCTCCGACGGTGCCGAGATGGTGGCGCCGTCCGGTGAGGGCGCGGTGCGCTGCATGCAGATGGCGCTGGCCAAGGTCAACGCGCCGATCGATTACCTGAACACCCACGGCACCGCCACGCCGCTGGGCGACATCGTCGAGCTCGACGCGGTGCGCGAAGTGTTCGGCGAGGCAGTGCCGCCACTGTCCTCGACCAAGGCGCTGACCGGCCATTCGCTGGGTGCCGCCAGCGTGCACGAGGCGATCTACAGCCTGCTGATGCTCAAGGAAGGATTCGCCGCCGGCTCGGCCCACATCACCGAACTCGACCCGCGCGCCGAAGGTTTCCCGATCCTGCGCGAAAGTCGCCCGGCGAAGCTGCACACGGTGATGTCGAACAGCTTCGGCTTCGGCGGCACCAATGGCAGCCTGGTGTTCGCCAAGGTGTGAGCCGGCGGCAGCCATTTCCGACAAGCCGGTTGGCCTGCAGCGGCAGCCGGCACATGCCATCGGTCCGGTGGGGTATGGGGGCCGGGGTATACCGAGGGGGGTCGGCGCGATAGGATCGCGGCGGGGCGCGTGTGCTGCCGGATGGGGGACGTCGGTGGCATGGCACGGCGACAGCAGCGGAGGCCGTGGTGAACGACGAATACATGGAAGCGTGGTTTTCGCGCGTGGAGCCGGTACTGGGCGCTGCACTCGAACGGCGTGACGTTCACACGTCGACCCATTGCGGGCGAGTCGGTCGGCTGGCCCTGGCGTTCGCAGGAGATCTTGGCCTGGCCGGCGAAGAACTGCTGGTTCTGGATGTGGCAGCCCGGTTTCACGATGTGGGGAAGATCGGGGTTCCCGATGCGATCCTGCACAAGCAGGGGGCGCTGAACGACGCCGAGTGGGAAATCATGAAGGGCCACAGCCTCCATGGCGAGCACATCGTGCGGATGGACCCGGGGCTGCCCTTTGGTGACGAGATCGCGCTGGCAGTGCGTCATCATCACGAGCACTACGATGGCACCGGCTATCCGGATGGCCTGCGCGGACACGCCATTCCGCTGCCGTCGCGGGTGCTGTCCGTGATCGACAGCTACGACGCGATACGCAAGCGTCGTGCCTACCATGCGGCCCATTCGCATGAATCCACGGTGGCCATCCTGGCCGGCGAGAGGGGCACCAAGCACGATCCGCAGATCCTCGATGCGTTCCTGTCGCACGACAGGCATTGGTTCGATCGGCCGGGCGTGTCCGGCTAGCGGAGGCGACTCAAGTAGTTTCCGGTACGCGCATGCCCGGCTCGCCGTGCCAGTAGCCGTTGCGCGCGCCGATCCGCGGCGGCGCCACCGGCGAACGGCGGGCGAGGTGGTAGTGCGCCACCATCTCGGCCATGCCTTCGGCCTGCGGATACAGGCGTAGCACGTCCACGCCCAGTTCGCGCAGCTGCGGCAGTTCGGGACCGAGATCGGTGATCTCCTCGCCCTGGATCTGGATGCCGTTGATGCGCAGGAACGGCCGGCCCTCGCGCGTGGCCAGCGGCATGCCGTCGGGATAGTCGATGCAGCGGAAGCCGCACTGGTCCTTGGCCACGTCCAGCGCACGCGCGGTGAAGCAGCGCGCGGAGAAGGCCAGCGGCAGCCGGCCGAACGCGATCACCTCAAGCTCGGGCATCTCGCGTTGTTCGGCACGCATCGCCTCGCGCAATTCGCGCAGCAAGACGTGGCCTTGTTCGACACCCGGCACCCAGCGGCGCAGGCCGTCGTCCATCAGCATCGCCAGCGCGTGGTGGTTGTAGACGTTGAGCGTGGGCCCGGCGACGAACGGCACGCCGCGCTCGCGGCACAGCTGCACCGCCGAGAGGTCGTTCGCCTCGATCCAGCAGTCGCCGTGGTCGACCAGCCGCTGCAAGACGCCCAGTTCCGACTCGGCCTCGATCAGCGCCAGCGACGACAGCACCACCTGCTTGCCGCTGCGGGCGAGCTCGGCGGCCAGCGCGATCCAGTCGCGCGTGCCCAGCTCGCGGCGCTTGCTGCACACCGTTTCGCCCAGGTAGATGATGTCGAGCGGCCAGTCGGCCGCCTCGCGGTAGAACGCCAGCGTGTGTTCGCGCGGCCAGAAATACTGTAGCGGGCCCAGGCTCAGCTTCATCGTGTTCATCGGTTCAGTGCCAAAAAGTCAGTGCCAGGAACGGTGATAGGGGCCGAGCGTGGTCTGGTGACCCTCGGCGTGCTTCGACAGCGCGGACTGCCAGCGCGGTTGCGCCGCCCAGTCCTGCGGCGAAGCGCGGTAGCGGTCCAGCGCATCGCGCCAGGTGCGCGTGACCGAGCCGACATAGGCGACGCCGCGCTGGCGCCCCTCGATCTTCAGCGCCGCCACGCCGGCCTGCGCCAGTCGCGGCAGCAGCTCCAGCGTGTTCAGGCTGGTCGGTTCCTCCAGCGCGTGGAAGACCTCGCCGCCGACCTCGAAGCGGCCCTTGCACACGGTCGGATAGCCGGCCGGTTCGCGCGGTTCGAAACGGTCCATCAGCACCTGGTTGAGGCGCACGCTGCGGCGGCCGTCGTCGTGTTCCTCCCAGCGCACGAAGCTGGCCGGCGAGCACACGCCGTGGCGGTTCGGCGAGGCGCCGGTGACGTAGCTGGACAGCTGGCAGCGGCCTTCGACCATGATGCACAGGCTGCCGAACGCGAACACTTCCAGCGGCACCGGCGAGCCCTCGCACAGCCGCTCGACCTGCTGGATCGACAACACCCGCGGCAGCACCGCGCGGCTGATGCCGAAGCGCTCGTGCGCATAGCGCAGCGCCGGCGCGGTGGTCGCCGAACCCTGCACCGACAGATGCCGCTTCAGCGCGGGATGCGTGCGCGTGGCGTAGTCGAGCACGGCCATTTCCGCCGCGATGATCGCGTCGCAGCCGAATTCGGCGGCCTTGTCCACCGCGGCGTACCACTGCGGCAGGCGCGCGCTGTCGGGATAGGTGTTCAGCGCCAGGTAGACCTGCCTGCCGCGCTGGTGCGCGTAGGCGATGCCATCGCGCAGCTCGTCGTCGCTGAAGTTCAGCCCGGGAAACGCGCGCGCGTTGGTTTGGTCGCGGAAGCCCGCGTAGACCGCATCGGCGCCGGCGTCGATCGCCGCTTGCAGCGCCGGCAGGTTGCCGGCAGGACAGACCAGTTGCATGAGTCACCTCGAAGCTGGGAATTCGGGGCGCATCGTGGCGGTCGTTGCCGGTGCCTGCGTTGACGTGGATCAGCTGGAACCGCATTGCCCGGAGCTACCATGCCCACATCCGCCACGTGCATGGTGTTGCTTCCCACCGAGGAGTCGATTCGATGAAATACAAGCATGCTGTCGCCGCCGTCCTGCTGAGCGCGTTCTCGCTGGCGCCATTGGCGCAGGCGGTTGCGCAGGAGCCTCACCATCACGCCGCCGCACCGACGGCCGCGCCGGCAGCGGCGCAGCGCTGGGCGCCGGATGCGCCATTGAGCGAGGGCATGCGCCGTGCGCATGCCGCGGTGGACGAGTTGCGTCACTACGAAATGGGCCACATGAGCGCGCCGATGGCGGTGGACCGGGCCACCAGCGTCGAGGAGGCGGTGACCTACATGTTCGCCCACTGCAAGCTGGCGGCCGAGCCCGACGCCGCGCTGCACGGCATCCTGGTGCCGCTGCTGAGCGCGGCACAAGCGCTGAAGGCCGATCCGAAGAAGGTTGGGGCGGTGGCCGACATGCGCGCGGCGATCGCGCACTATCCGCAGTATTTCAACGACCCGGGCTGGGACCAGCCGGTCCCGGTCGAGCACGTGATGCACGACGAGCCCTGAGGCCACAGGAGCGCAGCTTCGTAAGGCGGGCACTGCCCGCCCTACGGCTGTCGGGTAGTTCGGTATCTACTGGTTGGCTCGGGCTGTCTGCAGGGTTGCCCATAGCGCATCGATGCGCCGTTCTACCGCAACATCAGGCACGATCGGCCGGCTCCAGGCGCGGCTGGTTTCGGACGGCCATTTGTGGGTGGCGTCGATGCCGAGCTTGGAGCCGAGCCCGGCAACCGGGCTGGCGAAATCGAGGTAGTCGATCGGGGTGCTCTCCACCAGCATCGTGTCGCGCGCCGGATCGACGCGGGTCGACACCGCCCAGATCACGGCCGACCAGTCACGTACGTCGATGTCGTCGTCGGTGACGATCACGAACTTGGTGTAGGTGAACTGGCGCAGGTACGACCACACGCCCATCATCACTCGCCGCGCGTGGCCGGCGTACTGCTTGCGGATGCTGACCACCGCGATGCGGTACGAGCACGCCTCCGGCGGCAGGTAGAAGTCCACGATCTCCGGAAACACCTTCTGCAGGATCGGCACGAACACGTCGTTCAGCGCCATCGCCAGCACGGACGGCTCGTCGTGCGGTGCGCGGCCCATGTAGCTGCCGTGGTAGATCGCGTCGCGGCGCAGGCGCATGCGCTCGATCGTGAATACCGGGAAGTGGTCCTGCGCGTTGTAGTAGCCGGTGTGGTCGCCGAACGAGCCTTCCAGCGCGATGTCGCCGGGATGGATGAAGCCTTCCAGCAGGATCTCCGCACCGGCCGGTGCATCCAGGCCTGTCAATTCGCTGCGCCACACGTGCGTGCGCTGCCCGCGCAACAGGCCGGCGAACTCGTATTCGGACAAGGTATCCGGCACTGGCGCCACCGCGGCCAGCATCGTGGCCGGATCGGCGCCGATCGCCACCAGCACGGGGAACGGTTGCTGCGGATGCGCGGCGCACCAGTCGGCATAGTCGAGCGCGCCGCCGCGATGCGGCAGCCAGCGCATGATCACCCGGTTCGGACCGATCACCTGCTGGCGGTAGATCGCCACGTTCTGGCGCGGCTTGCTGGTGCCGCGCGTGACCACCAGGCCGAACGTGATCAGCTTGCCGGCGTCGTCGGGCCAGCAGTGCTGGACCGGCAGGCGCGCGAGATCGATGTCGCCGCCCCGCAATGTTTCCTGTTCGAACGCCGCCTCGCGCACACGCTGCGGCGCCACGTGCGCCAGTTGCGCCAGTTCCGGCCAGGTCGCCAGCGCCTGGCGCAGGCTGGACGGCCAGCGCGGCTCCTTGATCGCGGCGAGCAACTGGCCGAGTTCGCGCAAGGAAGCCAGTGGCCGCCCGGCCAGAGCCAGTTCGATGCGCCGGCGGTGGCCGAACAGGTTGCCCAGCAGCGCATGCGGAGAGTCGCCGGGGCGCTCCATCAGCAGCGCGGGGCCGCCCTCGCGCAACGCGCGCAGGCTGAGCGCGGTGGATTCCAGGTGCGGATCGACCGGCGCCGCCACGCGCTGCAGCTGCCGCTCGCGTTCGAGATGCGCGAGGAAACCGCGCAGGTCGTGGAAGCTCATGCGGGCGGCCCGGGGATGGCCAGGCTGTCGCCGTCCGCGTCGGCCAGCAGTTGCCGATGCACCCGTGCGAGTTCCGCCAGCAGCTGCGCGCGCGCATCGGCGGCGAACGGGTTCTCGCGCTGGATCGCGGCGAACAGGTGGCCGGCGTCGCCGCGCACCGCCGCCAGCATGTGCTTTATGCCCTGGAACGACGGCGGAGCCACCGGCAGGCCATCATCCACGCCGAGGTCGATCAGCCCCTTGGCGATGAAGAATGCCAGCGCGTGGGTCCTGGCCATGGCGCGGTCGTGGCTTTCCGGGTCCTGCACGATGACTTCGCAGCCGAGGTCGCGGAACAGTTCGCCGGCGCGTGCGGCGGCCCGCGGATGATCCGCGGCGGGGCAGATCACTGCGCGCCGTGGTTGCTCATCACGAGCCAGGCTCAGCGGGCCGAACAGCGGATGCGTGCCCACGTGAGGAACATTCGCACCGAGCACCTCGTCCATCATTGCGCAGGGGTGCAGCTTCACGCTGCCCACGTCGAGTACGGTCTGCCCGGCATGCAGCAGCGGACGCAGCGTGAGCAGGGCATCGCGCATGTACGGCACCGGCATTGCCAGCACGATCCAGCGCGCGTCGCCGATGGCGGCCGGTATCGACGCGGCGGCGAGTGCGGCGGAAATATCGGCGTGCGGGTCCCAGGCACGCACGCGATGCCCCGCCTGCAACAGCAGGTCGGCGAAGGCTTTGCCGAAGCGGCCGTAGCCGAGCACGACGAAAGTCGTGGCGGATGGCACAGGATCGCGCGGCTCGGTGGCGCTCATGCCGCGAGAGGCGGGCGGCCGCTGGCCAGGCTGGCGCGCAGTGCGGCGTTCCACGGTGCGATGTCGATCCGGCGCGCGACAAGCCAGTCGCGATCGAACAGCGTCTGTGCGTAGCGTTCGCCGCGATCGCATAGCAGGCTCACGATGCTGCCGCGCTCGCCGCGGGAGCGCATCGAGGCCGCCAGTTGCAGGCAGGCGACGAGGTTGGTGCCGGACGAACCGCCATAGCGATGACCGAACAATTCTTCCAGCAGCCAGGCGGCGGCGATCGAGGCGTCGTCGGGTACCTCGATCACCCGGTCGACCACGTCGAACAAAAAGCCCGGTTCCACCCGCGGCCGGCCAATGCCTTCGATCAGGGTGGGCTGGCTGGCCCGTGCCAGGGGATCGCGCGTGCGCCAGCCGTGCACGAAGCCGCTGCCGGCCGGCTCGGCCACGCACAGCTGCGTGTGCAGCCGGCGGTAGCGCAGGTAGCGGCCGATGGTGGCCGAGGTGCCGCCGGTGCCGGCGCCGCAGACGATCCAGGCCGGCTCGGGCTCGGCCTCGAGTGCAAGCTGGCCGATGATCGACTCGGCGATGTTGTTGTTGCCGCGCCAGTCGGTGGCGCGTTCGGCGAGGTCGAACTGGTCCAGGTGGCAGGCGCCGCGCGCGGCGTGCTCGGCGGCGCGTGCGTGCACCTGCGCGGGATCGTCGACCAGGTCGCACTCGCCGCCCAGCGCCTGCACGTCGCGGATCTTGCCGGGCGCCGTGCAGGCCGGCATCACTGCGATGAACGGCAGTCCCAGCAGGCGCGCGAACCACGCCTCCGAGATCGCCGTGCTGCCGGAGGAGGCATCCACCACGGCCTGGCCGCCGCGCAGCCGACCGTTGCACAGCGCGTACAGGAACAGCGAGCGCGCGAGGCGATGTTTCAGGCTGCCGCTGGGATGCGCGGCCTCGTCCTTGAAGTAGAAGTCGATGCCGTGGAAGCCGGGGAAGTTCAGCTTCAGCAGGTGGGTGTCGGCCGAACGCGCCGCTTCCTGCGCCAGTTTCGCCAGCGCGGTGTGCACCCAGCGGCGGTCGGTTTCGCGTTGCGGGTTGACCAGGCGCAGGACGCTGTCCAACGAAGGCTCCGTGATCATGGTTGGAAACCGGCGGCGCTGCGCAGGGCGCGCACGCGACGGCCGAGGAAGTCGAAGTAGCGGTCGATGTAGCTGATGCCGTTCTCGTGGTCGATCAGGTACGGGTTCATCAGCGTATGGCGCAGGATCAGCAGGCGGTCTTCGTCCGGGTCGAGGCTGGCCACGTCCAGGCCCAACGCGGCGAAGATGCGCGCGGTCTGTGCCGGGCCCAGCATGTCTGGTCGCAGGGTGGTCACCGAGCCGAAGAACTCCTTGGTCTGCAGCGGCTGCTGCGGGTCGCAGCGCAGTTCGTCGTGCAGTGCGCGCACGAACGCGTTCGCAGCCGCCACCGAGGTGTTGCCGTGCGGGTTGAGCGCGAGGCAGACCAGGTTGCTGTCCGGTGCGAACGGCACCAGCGCGTGGACGCAGCCGGCCAGTTCCAGCGCGAAGCGTTGCGCGCGTGCATGGAAGGTCTCGGCCGCGCGCACGGTGGCGCGCGGCAGCCGGCCGAAGTGGACGTGGTCCAGCGGCAGGACCTTGTGCGTCACGTACACCGCGGCCGCCGCCGCACCGGATTTCGAGCCTTCCGGGATGAACTGGCCGAGGCTGCGGTAGCGCGCCAGGTAGCCGGCGGGCGTGGCGGCGTGGAACACGTAGTCGGCGCGCTCGGCCAGCAGCGCCATCGCGCGGTGGTCGCGGTAGATGAAGGCACCGCTGCCGTAAGGGAGGTAGCCGAGCTTGTGCGGGTCGACGGTGACCGAGTCGGTGTCGCCCAGCGCGGCAAACGCGGCGTGCACCGCGGGCGTGGGGAACTGCGTGTAGTCGGCGGCCACGTCGTCGAGTGGACGCAGCGAGCCGTCTTCGTTGCGGAACAGCGTGGCCAGGTAGCCGCCCCAGGCGGCGTCGACGTGCACGGCGAAGTCGAGTCCACGCCGGCGCGATTCACTGCGTGCGGCGAGCACGGCGTCGATCGGGTCGATGGTGCCGTACTCGGTGCCGCCGAGCACGGCCACGCACATCAGCACGCTCTGGCGCTCGCGCGCGCAGCGTTCCAGCGTGTCACGCAAGGCGGCGGAGTCCAGCCGCATGCCGTCGGTGGGCAACAGTTCGAGCTGGTCGCGACCGAGGCCGAGCAGCTTCAGTCCCTTGCTCCACGAGTAGTGCGCGGTGACCGGTGCCAGCACCAGCGGCACGCGCAGCTGTGGATGTGCGGCGAAGAAGCCTACCAGGCCGCGCTGCTCGATGCGCTCGTTCTCCACCCGTTCCAGCCAGCACGCACGTTCGGCCGGCGGTTGCGCGGCCAGCCAGTGCTGCCATGCCTCCAGCAGCACGATGCCGTCGGCGCTGGAAAGATTGAAGGCGGCCCAGTCGTCCGCCGGCAACGCCAGTTCCGGCACACCGGCCGCGCGCAGCGCCACCGGGAACGCCTTCAGCGCCAGCGCCAAGCGCAGCGCCTGGTAGTTCGCCAGGGTGCCGCCGGAGGTGAGGTGGCCGAACGCGCAGGCGTCCTGCGCCGGGTCGTGCGGATAGCCGAGCATGCGCGCCAGCTGCAGGCCGGCCTGCACTTCCATGTCGACGGTGACCGGGGCGGCGTCCTCGCTGACGTTGTTGGGGTTGTACGGCAGGGTGAGCATCTGCGCGGCCAGTCCCGGCAGCAGCAGGTCGGAGGCCATGTGGCCGATGTAGCGCGGGCTGTGGAACGGCACCGACTTCTTCAGCGCGGCGGAGAGCTGGTGCAGCTCGCGGCGCATGCGCGATTCGAAGGCGAGGTAGTCCGGGTGATGCGCGGCGGCGGTGGCGATCGCCGGCGGGTCCTCCGGGTGGAAGTTGCGCCGCCAGTACACGTGGTCGCGCAGGAATTCGACCAGTAGCTTTTCCAGCAGCGTGTCGTTCTCGCCGTAGGGGCCGAGGAAACAGGCGTCGAGGGTGTGGTCGCGCGGCTCTTCCGCCGGAAAGGGCTGGGCCGCGCTCATGCCAGCCATCCATGCAGCCAGCCCAGCGGGTGATGCATGCGGGCGACGCCGAGCATGTAGACGTAGGTGGCCAGTGCAGCCACATAGAAGGCCAGTCGCGCGCGCGGCGTGCGCGCCCGTTTCAGCGCCAGCATGGCGAGCACCACGTAGACCACCAGCAGCACCAGCTTGGTGGTGAGCCAACCGTTGGCGAACAGCGCGCCGGGCAGGATGCTCAGCAGCATCAGCGCGGCGGTAAGCAGGGTGGTGTCGATCGCGTAGCTGAGCCAGCGCACGGGTGTCCATTGCGCGGCACCGGCGTGGCCGGCCTGCACCAGCAATCCGCGCAGCGCAAACAGCGTACCGCTGGCCAGCACGCAGGCGATGTGCACCCATTTGATCTGTGGATAGAACTCGAACACGGAATTTCCGGAGCACTTCTATGAGGGAGCAAAGGATCAGGGCGCGCCTCGCGGCGCGCCCTGATGTACGTCATGCGTTCTCGCGAGCGGCCTGTGGCAGCGCCGCGGGCGCCGTCCGGCGTCTCGGTGCCAGCCACAGCGCAGCGACGAACACCGATATCAGCAGGGCGCCGACGGCGAACAAGGTGTCGCCCGGCACGCGCATCCACACCAGCATGTGGATCAGCGGGCGGTCCATGAACTCGGCCGAACGGGCGAACCAGTAGCCGTGTTCCAGTACCGCCTTCAGCTGCAGGATGCCCAGCGGCAGCAGGGTCAGCACGGCCATCAGCGACAGGCCGATGTTGAGGCACCAGAACGAGCTACGCAGCCAGCCTTCGCGCCAGTGGGCTTCCGGCTTGATGCCGCGCAGGCAGAACAGCATCAGGCCCAGGCCGAGCATGCCGTACACGCCCATCAGCGCGGTGTGGCCATGCGTGGCGGTGAGGTTGAGGCCCTGCATGTAGTACAGCGCGATCGGCGTATTGACGAGGAAGCCGAGCAGGCCCGCGCCGACCAGGTTCCAGAAGCTCACCGCCACGAAGAACATGATCGGCCAGCGGTAGCGCGCCATCCACGGCGCGGCGTGCTGCTTCTTCCAGGTGTCGTGGGCTTCCAGCCCGATCAGCGCCAGCGGTACCACTTCCAGTGCCGAGAAGCTGGCGCCCAGCGCGATCACCGCCGTGGTGGTGCCGCTGAAGTACAGGTGGTGCAACGTGCCCAGCACGCCGCCGGCCATGAACACGATGGTGGCGAACAGCACGTTGGTGGTGGCGCTGCTCACGCGCAGCAGGCCCAGCCGGACGAACAGGTAGCTGATCACCGCGGTGGCGAACACTTCGAAGAAGCCTTCCACCCACAGGTGCACCACCCACCAACGCCAGTACTCGACCATCGCGATGTGGGTGTGCTCGCCCCACATCAGGCCGGCGCCGTAGAGCAGGCCGATCGCCACGGTGGACAGGAACAGCAGGCCCACGATCGACGCGCCTTCCTTCTTGCCGCGCATTGCCGGCAGCAGCGCGCGGCCGACCAAGAACAGCCACAGCATCAGGCCGATGAACAGGAAGATCTGCCAGAAGCGGCCGAGATCGGTGTATTCCCAGCCCTGGTGGCCGAACCAGAAGTTGTACTTGAGGCCCATCTTGTCCATCACTGCGAACCACTGGCCGGCGAACGAGCCGACCACGATCACCAGCAGACAGACCCACAGGAAGTTCACCCCGAGCCGCTGGAACTTCGGCTCGTGGCCGGAGATCAGCGGCGCGATGTACAGGCCGGTGGCCAGCCACGCGGTGGCGATCCACAGCACCGCAAGCTCGGTGTGCCAGGTACGGGTGAGGCTGTATGGCAGGTAGTTGGCCAGCGCGAAGCCGTAGGCTTGCTGGCCTTCCACCTGGTAGTGCGCGGTAGTGGCGCCCAGCAGGATCTGCGCCAGGAACAGCGCCAGCACGGTCCAGAAGTACTTGCCGGTGGCCTTCATCGAAGGCGTCGCCTTCATCTCGGTCAGCGGGTCGCGCGCCGGAATCGGCGGCAAGGGTTCATGGCTCACCTGGCGCGCGTGGTGCCAGCCGAGCAGGCCGATGCCGAAGATCATGAAGAGGATGCTGAAGACCGACCACAGGAAGCTGGTCGAGGTCGGCGCGTTGCCGGCCAGCGGCTCGTACGGCCAGTTCTGGGTGTAGCTCATCGCCTCGTTCGGGCGCTGCGTGGCGGCGGCCCAGCTGGTCCACCAGAAGAACGCGGTGACTGCGCGCCGATGCTCCATCTCGGCGACGGTGTTCTCGCGCATCGCATAGCCTTCGCGCAACTTGTGCGTGGCCGGGTCGTTGCCAAACAGGCTCATGTAATGCGCCGCGACGGCTTCCATCGCGTGCGCACGCAGCGCCGAGACGGTGATGGTGTTGCTGGCCGCGTCGTAGGTGTTGGTGCGCAGTTCTTCCTGCACCCGCGCCTTCAGCGGCGCCTGCTGCTGCGCATCCAGCGATTCGTAAGGACCCAGGCCTGCGTCGCGGGCGAGCAGGTCCAACATCGCCATGCTTTCGCGGTGCAGCCAGTCGGCGCTCCAGTCCGGCGCCAGCAGCGCGCCGTGGCCCCAGATGGATCCCAATTGCTGGCCGCCGATGCTCTGCCACACTTGGCGGCCTTCTTCCATGTCGGCCTTGGTGTATAGCGTCTGGCCGTCGCTGGTGACGACGGCCGTGGGCAGCGGCGGCGCCTGTTGGTGGACCACGCTGCCGACCCACAGCAGCACGGCGAAGGACGTGACGAGCAAAGCCGCCAGTCCCAGCCAGAGTTTTCGGGTGGTACTCATCGCGCATCTCCCTGAAAGATGCGCGCATGCTCGGCGAGGTGCGGCCCGGCCATCTTGATGCAGGTCAAGCAGTCGCCACGGCACGCTGCGCGAATTGTCGCGGCTGTCGCCGGATGCATGTGGCCGGCATGGCATGATCGACGCGACGCGTTGCGCATGACGGGACCGCAGGCAGGCATGAACGATCGACCCAGGCTGGATGGAGTCCGCTTTCCGCTGGTGCTGCTGGTCGTTTTCCTGCTCGCGGCAGCAGCCCTCGGCATCTCGCCGCACTACCGCCAGGACTGGCTGATCGCCGCCGGCGCGATGCTTCGGCGCCGATGGAGTCCGCCGGGCGCTGACGAGTCCGTGGCCAGTGCGGACGTGCAGGCCTGATGCTGCATCAGCACCGGGATGGAGGCTTCTTCCAGCACGCGTCGGGTGGCGCCGCCGAACACGCGTTCGCGCTCAATCTGCCATGGCCATAACCTCCTCAGGGGATTGGGGCATAGCATGTGCACGCCGGCATACCCGGTATTGATCGGGGTCAAGTGGATGTCATGCCGGCGCGTCGATGTCGCCGAAGCGAATCATTTCAGCTGAGTGCAGGTGGCGGCCTGGGCGGCGTTGGCGGGGGCGCCGCGGATGCGGCCGGCATTGGAGACCACGACGACGAGCGCATCGCTCGCCCTGGACGGCTGGCAGAACAGCAAGGTGATGTTGCTGCCACTGGCGCTGCCGTCGGGATGGAAGCGCACGACGTGACGGCCGCCGCTGCTGTAGATGGCCACTTTCCCCGCGTAGCCCTGGCCGACGTGCAGCGGACCGCCGTCGGGCTGGTCATCGCGATTGCTGTCGCGGCCGAGCAGCCAGCCGCTCTCCCAGCGCGTGGCGTCGCTGCAGCTGCTGCCGTCCCGGGTAGGGCAGAACAACGTGCGCCTGCCGCTCATGACGGCAGCCTCGCGAGCGTGTTGCAGGGCGGCGATGAAATCGGTCTGGGCCACCCGCAGTTCGTTGCGGCTCAACAATTGCCGCAGGGGCGGGGCGGCGATGCCCATGAGTACCGCGATGATGGCGAGCACCATGATCTGCTCGATCAGGGTCACTCCGCACTGCCGGTGCGGCGGCCTGGAATTCCTTGAAACCGACACGGCATCGCTTCCTGCGTGGTCCGGGAGGTTCATGCTAGGGCGTTGCGATCGCCCGGCCAGCAGTCCGGCTGCCATCCGGATGTCGGTTCCTGCTGACGCGTCCTGTCAGCAGGGGCGATTTAAAATGACCTGTCGCACCCACATCTGTAGCCGATGACTGACCGCTTCCAACTCGCCGCCCCCTATCAGCCCGCCGGTGACCAACCGCAGGCGATCCAGCGTCTGTCCGAGGGTTTCGAGGCCGGCCTGGCCGCACAGACCTTGCTCGGCGTGACCGGCTCGGGCAAGACCTACACCATCGCGAACGTGATCGAGCGCATCCAGCGCCCGACCATCGTGATGGCGCCGAACAAGACGCTGGCCGCGCAGCTGTACGGCGAATTCAAGGAGTTCTTCCCACACAATGCGGTGGAGTACTTCGTCAGCTACTACGACTACTACCAGCCGGAAGCCTACGTGGTGGCGTCGGACACCTTCATCGAGAAGGATGCCTCGATCAACGAGCACATCGAGCAGATGCGCCTGTCGGCGACCAAGGCGCTGCTGTCGCGGCGCGATTCGATCATCGTGGCCACGGTGTCGGCGATCTACGGCCTGGGCAATCCGGAGGACTACCTGAGCCTGCGGCTGATCCTGGCCAAGGGCGAGCGGATCGACCAGCGCAAGCTGATTCACCAGTTGACCGAGCTGCAATACACCCGCAACGAGATGGAATTGCGCCGCGGTACCTACCGCGTGCGCGGCGAGATCATCGACGTGTTCCCGGCCGAGTCGGAGACCGAGGCGTTGCGCATCGAGCTGTTCGACGGGGAAGTGGAGAACATGGCGCTGTTCGACCCGCTCACCGGCGAGACGATCCGCAAGGTGCAACGCTATACGGTCTACCCACGCACGCACTACGCCAGCACGCGCGAGAGCGTGCTGAACGCGGTCGAGACGATCAAGGTCGAGCTGAAGGAGCGGCTGGAGCTGCTGTATCGCGAGAACAAGCTGGTCGAGGCGCAACGGCTGGACCAGCGCACCCGCTTCGACCTGGAGATGATGGCCGAGGTGGGCTACTGCCAAGGCATCGAGAACTACTCGCGCCACCTGACCCGGCGCGCGCCGGGCGAGCCGCCGCCCACGCTGTTCGACTACCTGCCGGCCGATGGGCTGCTGGTGGTGGACGAGTCGCACGTCACCGTGCCGCAGCTCGGCGCGATGTACAAGGGCGATCGTTCGCGCAAGGAAACCCTGGTGGAGTTCGGTTTCCGCCTGCCGTCGGCGATGGACAACCGGCCGCTGCGTTTCGAGGAGTGGGAGGAACGCGTGCCGCGGGCGATCTACGTCTCCGCCACCCCGCGCGATTACGAACTGCACAAATCCGGCGACGCGGTGACCGGGCTGGTGGTGCGTCCTACCGGCCTGGTCGACCCGGAAGTCGAGGTGCGGCCGGTACGCACCCAGGTCGATGACCTGCTCAGCGAGGTGCACAAGCGCGTGGCGATCGGCGACCGCGTGCTGGTCACCACGCTGACCAAGCGCATGGCCGAGAACCTCACCGAATACCTGTCCGAACACGATGTGAAGGTGCGTTACCTGCACTCGGACATCGAAACGGTGGAGCGCAGCGAGATCATTCGCGACCTGCGCCTGGGCGAGTTCGACGTGCTGGTCGGCATCAACCTGTTGCGCGAAGGCCTGGACATGCCCGAGGTGTCGCTGGTGGCGATCCTCGACGCCGACAAGGAAGGCTTCCTGCGGTCCACCGGCTCGCTGATCCAGACCATCGGCCGCGCCGCCCGCAACGTGCGCGGCAAGGCGATCCTGTACGCCGACAACGTCACCCGCTCGATGCAGGCGGCGATGGACGAGACCGCCCGCCGCCGCGAAAAGCAGATGGCGTGGAATCTGCAGCAGGGCATCACCCCGACCACCATCGTGCGACGCATCGCCGACATCATGGAGGGCGCGCGCAGCGAGGCGGGCAACCGCCGCGGCAACAAGTCGTCCTCGCGCGGCCGTGCTGCCGTGGCCGAGCAGGCCGCCGACTACGCCGGGCTCAGCGCGCCGCAGGTGGCAGGCATGCTGAAGAAGCTGGAAGCCCAGATGTACAAGCACGCACAGAACCTGGAATTCGAAGACGCCGCCCGGCTGCGCGACCAGATCCACCAGCTGCGCGAGCAGGCCCTGCGCTGAGCCGGCAACCCGATCCCCGGCGGGATATTGTCGAGCGCCGGAAGCTCCCGTATACTGCGCGGCTCGCGTAGTTGGTATGCGCGATACGGGCGGTTAGCTCAGCGGTAGAGCACTACCTTGACATGGTAGGGGTCACAAGTTCGATCCTTGTACCGCCCACCACCTTATGACGGTGGCGCCGGCATTTATCTTGCCATCGCGGCCGTATGCAGCAAGCCTGAAAAAGCCGTCCTTCGTGGGCGGCTTTTTTTGTGGGTTGGCGCCGTCATTTCCGGCAGGCCCATCCTGCAGAAATCCGTCAGCTGCTAACGCGGGAATCGTCCGGACAGCCGTCCCGCTTCGTCGATGCATCCTGTCACGCGGCAGTAACTGTTGCGGCTTTCCCAACGGTTATGCATGTTTCCTGCCCTCGGCAGCGCCGGCAAATTCAAATTCAGCTTGCAGACAGGCGTTGGCAGATGTACGTTAATGAATGAACCGGCCTGGTTCAGGATTCAAGCGGAGCGTGGGGGCACAGCGCTTCGTGCATCAGAGTGGGGGCTACCGTTTTTCACAGAAACTGCGCTGGCAACGGGCAGCACTTCGGTGACGGCAGTTCGGATGGAAGACCGCAAGACACTTCGCCGCCATGAAGTTGCGCGTGTTCGTCAGGTTGTGGGGATGAACCTGACGGCGGAGTGGTCAAGGATTCAAGTAGGGCGAGTTACGGATGCCCTGCATGCCTGTCCAGCACATGGAATGAAGGGGGGACAATCACGCTTGCGAACGCACACATCTGGCGACGACGGAGTTGATCCGTGGCGCGCGGGCCGCTTGGCGTACGCCAGGATTGTCCGGTACCAGATGCGACTGATCGCGGCATTCAAGAACACGCATATCCGTCGATGCCTTAACCGGACCAACTGAGTGTAGCCGGGTGTTTCGCTGGCCCACGCAAGTCGTGGCACGCGGCAGCCCCGGCAAAGCCAGCGTCGTCAATGGCATCGACAGCAGATCGACGGCATTCCGGCGCCGCAGCTCATTGCGCCGTCCTGACGACCGCTACACCGACGTCCCGCTTTCCCGCGGCAAGCCAGCCCCGTGCCGCGTCGAATTGGTCGCTCCATTCAACATCGGAAGAGCATTTACTGGGAGACATCGCATGGCCAAGCAAAGCAGTCAGAAATTCATCGCACGCAACCGTGCGCCGCGCGTGCAG
The DNA here is from genome assembly GCF_040548735.1 of Rhodanobacter soli. Lineage (NCBI taxonomy): Bacteria > Pseudomonadati > Pseudomonadota > Gammaproteobacteria > Lysobacterales > Rhodanobacteraceae > Rhodanobacter > Rhodanobacter soli. The sequence continues at coordinate 25,060 of NZ_JBEPSD010000005.1, forward strand.
ATCGAATACGACGTCGAGGTTTATGGCGCACAGAAAAAGGTCCAGGTGCCTTTCGTCATGGGTGTCATGTCGGACCTCTCCGGCGCCAATGCCGGCGAACTGCCGTCGGTCGAGGAGCGCAAGGCGCTCGAAATCGACGTCGACAATTTCGACAGTCGCCTGCAGTCGATGAAGCCCAGGGTCACCTTCGCGGTGCCGAACACCCTGACGGGTGAAGGCAATCTCGCCGTGGACATCACGTTTGAAAGCATGGACGACTTTTCGCCGACGGCGGTCGCCAGAAAGGTGGGGGCGGTGGCCAAGCTGCTCGAGGCACGTACCCAGCTCGCCAATCTCGACACCTACATGGACGGCAAGGCTGGCGCCGAGAATCTGATCGCGCAGGCGCTGAAGGACCCGGCACTGTTGCAGTCCCTGGTATCGGCGCCCAAGCCCGCCGACGACACCAACAAAGACGGGGAGTAAGCAAGCATGGCAACCGAAAAACTCGCCGAACAGGGCGGTGCCGTACAGACTCTGGATGCAGGCGATTTTGCTGCACTGCTGAGCAAGGAATTCAAGCCCAAGAGCGACCGCGCGAAGGAGGAAGTGGAATCGGCGGTCCGCACGCTGGCAGAGCAGGTACTGAACAAGTCCGACATCGTTTCCGACGACGTCGCGCAAACCATCAATGCCTACATCGCGGAGATCGATCGCAAGCTCAGCGAACAGATCAACCTGATCATGCACCACGCCGACTTCCAGAAGCTGGAAAGCGCCTGGCGCGGCCTGCATCACCTGGTCAACAACACCGAGACGGATCAGCAGCTGAAGATCCGCGTGATGAACATCTCCAAGAAGGAGCTGGCCAAGACCCTGAAGCGCTACAAGGGCACAGCCTGGGACCAGAGCCCGATCTTCAAGAAGCTGTATGAAGAGGAATACGGCCAGCTGGGCGGCGAACCCTACGGTTGCCTGGTCGGCGACTACTACTTCGATCACAGCCCGCCCGACGTCGAGCTGCTTACCGGCATCGCGCAGGTCGCGGCCGCCGCGCATGCGCCGTTCATCTCGGCTGCGGGCTCCACCCTGATGGGCATGGACAGCTGGAACGAGCTGGCCAACCCGCGCGACCTGGCCAAGGTGTTCTCCACGCCGGACTACGCCGCCTGGCGCTCGCTGCGCGAGTCGGACGATGCCAAGTACATCGGCCTGACCATGCCGCGCACGCTGGCCCGGCTGCCCTACGGTGCAGCGACGGATCCGGTGGAGGAGTTCAATTTCGAGGAAGACACCGCCGGTGCGGATTCGTCCAAGTACACCTGGCAGAACGCCGCTTACGCGATGGCGGTGAACATCAACCGCTCGTTCAAGATGTACGGCTGGTGCTCACGGATTCGCGGCATCGAGTCCGGCGGCGCGGTGGAGGGTCTGCCGGCGCATACCTTCCCGACCGACGATGGCGGCGTGGACATGAAGTGCCCCACCGAGATCGCGATCACCGACCGGCGCTCGGCGGAGCTGGACAAGATGGGCATGATGCCGCTGGTGCACCGCAAGAACTCGGACATGGCGGCCTTCATCAGCGCACAGTCGCTGGCCAAGCCGGAGGAATACGACGATCCGGACGCCACCGCCAACGCGGCTCTCGGTGCGCGCTTGCCGTACATGTTTGCGTGCTGCCGTTTCGCGCATTACCTGAAGTGCATCGTGCGCGACAAGATCGGTTCGTTCAAGGATCGTGACGCGATGGAGCGCTGGCTGGCGTCGTGGATCAATCAGTACGTCGACGGCGACCCGGCCAACTCCAGCGAGGAGACCAAGGCACGCAAGCCGCTGTCCGCGGCGGAAGTGGTGGTGGAAGAGGTGGAAGGGGCGCCGGGGTATTACACGTCGAAGTTTTTCCTCAAGCCGCATTATCAGCTGGAAGGTTTGACTGTTTCCTTGAGGCTCGTGTCTCGTTTGCCGTCGGCTGCCAAGAGCTGATCCGGTCCGGATGTTCTTGGTTTCAAAGTAGGTGCAACACCCGTTATTGCCTGGCAGGTCCGCGAAACATGCGGGCCGTCCGGCTCAACTGATCCCAATAGACAAGGAGAATTCTCATGGCATTAGACATGCACCTGAAACTGGAAGGCGGCAGTGTCACCTTCACTGGCGAGTCCAAGCATGAAAAGCACAAGGATCAGATCCAGCTTCTGGCCTGGTCGTGGGGCCTGTCGCAGAGCGGTTCGTTTGGCCACGGCACCGGCGGCGGCGCCGGCAAGGCGAACGTGCAGGACATCAGCTTCACCAAGTACCTCGACAAGAGCTCCACGGCCTTCATCAAGGCACTCGTGACCGGTGCGCATATCACCACCGTGACCCTGTTCATTTCGAAGGCCGGCGGCAAGCAGGAAGACTACTTCACCATCAAGCTCACCAGCGCGATGGTCACCAGCTATTCCACGGGCGGCTCCGGCGGTGAAGACATGCTCACCGAGAACGTGTCGCTCAGCTTCGCGAAGTTCGACATCGAATACTTCAAGCAGGACGACAAGGGTGCCGTGGCTTCGGCGGGCACCGTTGGCTACAGCGTCGAGGAAGTGAAGGCCAGCTGATCCGGCCCCTCGCTGTATCCGATTGAGGCCTGGCTTCAGGGGATCTCTGTGCAAGTTGGTCCTGCAGCGAACATCACGCACGGGTTCGGCCCGGCGTGGCGTTGCGCGTCCGGCTGCTTGTCCAGAGGTCGCCTTGGTCCAGGCATTCCTCCCGTACCGGGCGTGTCGACGACATGACCCATGGTTGGCCTCCGAGAGATGAAATGACACCCGAGAGCAAACTCAAAGAAGGCCGACCAGACGAGGCGCTGCAGCTGCTTGCAGCCGAAGTGCGCAACAACCCGGCGGATGCCAAGCGTCGGGTTTTTTTATTCCAGTTGCTGGCTCTGCTTGGACAGTGGGAGCGGGCACAGAACCAGTTGAACGTCAGCGGCGAACTGGAGCCTCTCAACGCCATGCTGGTCGGTGCCTATACCGAGGCGTTGAAGGGCGAGCAGGTGCGTGCCGACGTCTTTGCGGGGAAGCGCCTGCCGGTGGTCATCGGCGAACCGGAGCAGTGGCTGGCGTTGTTGTTGCAGGCGCTGAAGCTGACCGCGGAGGGGCGCCACGAACAGGCTGCCGACCTGCGCGGGCAGGCCTTCGAGCAGGCTCCCGCCGTGAGCGGAAGCATCGACGGCACGCCATTCGAGTGGATCGCTGACGCTGACACGCGGTTGGGTCCGTGTCTGGAAATCGTCGTCAACGGCGGCTATTCCTGGGTGCCGTTCTCGCGTCTGCGGGAATTGAAATTCGAGGCGCCGACCGATCTTCGCGACAAGATCTGGGTGCCCGCGGAAGTGACGTGGACCAACGGCGGCAAGGCGATCGGGTTCATTCCCGGGCGCTATCCCGGCTCCGAGCGGGCCGACGACAACGACCTCGTACTGGCGCGCAAGACGGAATGGATCGATGCCGGTGCGGATCTTCAGGTGGGCCTGGGCCAACGGATGCTGGCGACCGACACGGACGACTACGCGTTGCTCGATGCCAGGCTGATCACGTTCGACACCCACTGACCGGAGCGTGAGCGTGCCATGGCTGAATTGACCACCCAGGAGAGACTTCAGCCTTCGCTGCTCGATCGACTTACCGACGACGAGCCAGGCAAGCTCGAGGAGAGTCGCGAGAAGCGCGTGATCTCGGCGACACGACTGCGCGATTGCGTCACGCGCGATATTTCGTGGCTGTTGAATTGCGTGAATCTGAGCGTGGATACCGATTTGGGCGATTATCCGGAAGTCTCCGGCTCGGTACTCAATTTCGGTATTCCCGACCTCACCGGTGTGGCCTTGTCGGGCATCAATTCGGACATCCTGCAGCGGCAGGTGAGGGATGCCATTCTCGCTTTTGAACCGCGGCTCACCGCCAATACGCTGCGGGTTACGGCGACCGCGAAATCCGCGCGGATGGATCGGCAGGCGCTGATGTTCAACATCGAGTCGGAAATGTGGGCCCAGCCGATTCCGCTGAATCTCTATCTGAAGACCGAGGTCGATCTGGAGACCGGCAGCTTCAAGGTTTCGGAGGGCTTCGGCTGATCGCCCATGGACCCACGCCTGCTGCGTTACTACAACCGGGAACTGCAACACGTCCGCGAGATGGGCGGCGAGTTTGCGCGCGAGTATCCGAAGATTGCCGGGCGACTCGGGCTGGAGGGCTTCGAGTGCGCCGACCCCTACGTGGAGCGGCTGCTGGAAGGGTTCGCCTTCCTCGCTGCCCGTGTGCAGCTCAAGCTGGACGCGCAATTCCCGGTGTTCACCCAGCACCTGCTGGAAATGATCTACCCCCATTACCTCGCACCGGTGCCTTCGATGGCGGTGGTGCAGATGCAGCCGGACCTGAAGGAAAGCGGCCTGCTGGCCGGCCACGTCGTGGAGCGGCATACGGCATTGCGCAGCCTTATCGGCAAGGACGACCGCACGGCCTGCGAATACCGCACGGCCCACGACGTCACGCTGTGGCCGCTGGAGCTCACCGACGCGAAGTACCTTGAAACACCCGCTGCGATAGCGGCCGCCGGCGTGACCTTGCCGGCGGGCAAGCCCGTGCGTGCCGGCCTGCGGCTGAAATTCCGGGTAACCGCCGGAGCGCAGGCGAACATGCTGGCGCTGGACGACCTCCCGGTATTCATCGCCGGCGCGGACGAGCTTCCCAAGCGCCTGTACGAGCAACTGCTGGGCAACGCCACGGGCTTCATCGTGCGCACGCAGGGCGCCAGCGGCGAGATCAGCCGGCATTTCGATGCCTCGAGCATCCATCGCAAGGGCTTCGAGGAGAACGAGGCGCTGATTCCCTATACCGGACGTTCGTTCAGCGGCTACCGGCTGCTGCAGGAATACTTCGCCTGCCCCGAGCGTTTCCTGTTTGCCGAATTCTGCGGCCTGAAATCCGTGCTGGCACGTTCAAAGGGCAGCGAGTTCGAGATCGTGGTGCTGTTCGACCGCAGCGTGGCCAGCCTGCACAACGCAGTCGACGTGAACAACTTCCGGCTGTTCTGCACGCCGGCGATCAACCTGTTCCCGCGGCGCGCCGACCGCATCCACCTGCAGCAGGGCAAGACGGAATACCACATTCTCGCCGACCGCACCCGGCCGATGGATTTCGAGGTCCACAGCATCGGCAGCGTGGAGGGCTTCGGCGACAAGCAGGAGCCGGAGCAGCGCTTCCTGCCGTTCTACGGCTGTGACGAGCGCACCTGGCACAGTCAGCATTCGGCCTACTACACGATTCGTCGCGAGCCGCGGCTGATCTCGTCGCGGCAGAAGCGGCAGGGCGCGCGGTCCAGCTACATCGGCAACGAGATGTTCATCTCCTTGGTCGACTCCAGCGAGGCGCCTTACTCCACCCAACTGCGCCAGATCGGCATGATGCTGATGTGCACCAATCGCGACCTGCCGCTGCAGATGCCGGTGGGCAAGTCGAAGACCGACTTCACCCTGGAGACCGGTGCACCGGTGGAATCGATCCGCTGCGTCGCCGGCCCGACCAAGCCGCGTGCATCGGTGGCCACCGGCGAGACCGCGTGGCGTCTGCTCAGTCACCTGCAGCTGAACTACGTGTCGCTGCTCGAAAACAACGCGGGCGAAGGCGCCGCAGCGCTGCGCGAAATGCTGACGCTGTACTGCGACGAGTTCGACTCCAGCGCGTTGCGCCAGATCGAAGGCGTCAAGGCGGTCAGTTCGCAGCCCATCGTGCGGCGCGTCCCGGTACCCGGCCCGATCACCTTCGGCCGCGGCCTGGAAATCACCCTGACCTGCGACGACGGCGCATTCGAAGGCACCGGCGCCTTCCTGCTCGGCGCGGTGATGCAGCAATTCTTTGCGCGTTACGTATCCGTCAACTCTTTCACCGAAACCGTTCTGCGCACACTGGAACGCAACGAGGTTGCCCGATGGCCCGCCAGGCTGGGAACACGGCAGACGCTGTAGCGCTGGAGATCGCGCTGCGCGACCACCCCGAGGCCTTCGAGTTCTTCGAAGCGGCCCGTCGGCTGGAGTGCGCGTATTCCGAACGTCCGCGGCTGGGCCATTCGGCCAAGGCCGCGGACGATTTCGTGCGGCTGTGCCAGACGCCGTCGCTGGCGTTCGCCCCGAAAACGGTCGACCGCTACCAGCCCGGCGGCACTGGCAGGCCGGCGCGCCTGCATGGCCTGTTCTTCGGCCTGTTCGGGCCGAATGCGCCGCTGCCGCTGCACCTCACCGAATATGCGATGGATCGCGAACTGAATGCGAAGGACACCACCTTCACCGCGTTCGCGAACATTTTCCATCACCGCATGATGAGCCTGTTCTACCGGGCCTGGGCCGACTCGCAGCCCACCGTGGAGCTGGACCGTCCGGCCGAGGATCATTTCCGCCTGTACATGGGCGCGCTGGTGGGTTTGGCCACGCCAGGCCTCGACGGCCGCGATGCGCTGCCCGACCAGTTCAAGCGCTTCTTTGCCGGCCGCCTGCTGCAGCAGACCCGCAATGCCGAGGGGTTGCGCGGACTGCTCGAACGATTTTTCCGGATTCCGGTGGGCATCGTCGAATTCGTGGCCGAGTGGATGCGGCTGCCCGCATCTTCCCATCTCCGACTCGGTGGATCGGGCGAGGTGGCGGCACTGGGACTCACAGCGGTTGCCGGCGAGTACGTCTGGGGCAGCCAGCAGCGTTTCCGTCTGCGGCTGGGGCCGCTGAGTCGGGCCGAGTTCAACAATTTCCTGCCCGGTGGCGAGGCGCTCAAACAGCTGATCGCCGCGGTCAAGACCTATGTGGGCGAGGAGAAAGCCTGGGACGTGCAGCTGGTGCTGAAAAAAGCCGACGTGCCCACGACCCGCCTGGGCCAGAGCGGCCGCATGGGTCTGAGCACATGGATGGGCCAGCCGCAGCGCGATGGCGACGCCGACGACGTGGTGTTGAAGCCGGTCGGCTAGGAGTGCGGCGGCGGGGGGACGCGCGACCCGGACTTTGGAATGACTTTGCGACAAAAGACAGCTGGATCGACAACAACTGCATAAGGATCGAAGACCATGGCCGAGATCAGTCGCGGCGCCCTGTTTGGAAAGCTCAACAAGCTGGCTTTCCGGGGCATCGAAAGCGCTACCGTATTCTGCAAGCTGCGCGGCAATCCGTACGTGGAGCTGGTCCACTGGATCCACCAGATCCTGCAGCTGCAGGACTCCGACCTGCATCGCATCGTCAAGCAGTTCAACCTGAACCCATCGAACCTGGCGCGCGACATCACTGATGCGCTGGACCGGCTTCCGCGCGGATCGTCGTCGATCTCCGATCTTTCCAGCGACGTCGAGGAGGCGGTGGAGCGCGGCTGGGTGTTCGCCACCCTGATGTTCGGCGAGGCGCAAGTGCGCACCGGCTACCTTCTCGTCGGCTGCATGCGCACGCGCAACCTGCGCAATGCGCTGCTGCACATCTCGGCCGAGTTCGACAAGATCAAGCCCGAGACGCTGCTGGAGAAGTTCGCCGAGGTCGTGGCCGGTTCGCCGGAAGACGGGCAGCATGCGAACGACGGTTTCCGCATGGGCGGAGGCAGCGCGCCCGGCGAAGCCAGCGGTGCGATGTCGCCGGCGCAGATGGGCAAGCAGGAGGCGCTGGCGCAGTTCACCATCGACCTCACCGAACAGGCGCGCAGCGGCAAGATGGACCCGATCGTCGGCCGCGACGACGAGATCCGCCAGCTGGTCGACATCCTCATGCGCCGCCGCCAGAACAATCCGATGCTGGTCGGCGAAGCCGGCGTGGGCAAGACCGCGGTGATCGAGGGCTTTGCCATGCGCATCGCCATCGGTGACGTGCCGCCGCCGCTGAAAGACGTGCAACTGCGCGTGCTCGATGTCGGCCTGCTGCAGGCCGGTGCCAGCATGAAGGGCGAGTTCGAGAATCGCCTGAAGCAGGTGATCGAGGAAGTGCAGTCGTCCACGAAGCCGATCATCCTGTTCATCGACGAGGCGCATACCCTGGTCGGTGCCGGCGGCGCAGCCGGCACCGGCGACGCGGCGAACCTGCTCAAGCCGGCACTGGCGCGCGGCAACCTGCGCACCATCGGTGCCACCACCTGGGCCGAGTACAAGAAGCACATCGAGAAAGACCCGGCGCTGACCCGTCGCTTCCAGACCGTGCAGATCGACGAACCCAGCGAGGAGAAGGCGATCCTGATGATGCGCGGCGTCGCCAGCGTGATGGAGAAGCACCACAAGGTGCAGATCCTCGACGAGGCGCTGGAGGCCGCAGTCAAGCTGTCGCATCGCTACATCCCCGCGCGGCAGCTGCCGGACAAGGCGGTGAGCCTGCTCGACACCGCCTGCGCACGCGTGGCGATCAGCCAGCACGCGGTGCCGGCGGAAGTGGACGACACCCGCAAGCGCATCCAGGCGCTGGAAACCGAACTCGGCATCATCGGCCGCGAGAAGAATGTGGGCGTCGAGGTGGCGGCACGCGAGGAAGCGGCCAGCGAGAAACTGGCGGCGCAGAAGGTGCGCCTGGAAACCCTCGAGGCGAACTGGATCGTCGAGAAAGAGCTGGTCGAGAAGATTCTCGACATCCGTTCCAAGCTGCGCGGCTCGACTGCGCCGGTCGAAGGTACCGGCAGCGCGCTGGAGGAATCGGCGAACCAGGAGGCGGAAGCGAAGCCCGTGCCGTTGGCGGGCGAGGCGCCGCTGGATGGTGCCGCGCGTGCTGCAGCGCTCGATGAATTGAAGGGTCTGCAGACGCAGCTGGCCGAGCTGCAAGGCGAGAACCCGCTGATCCTCGCATCGGTGGACCAGCAGGCAGTCGGTTCGGTGGTGTCGGACTGGACCGGCATTCCCGTAGGGCGCATGGTCAAGAGCGAAGTCGAGACCGTGATGAACCTGGCCAAGCTGATGGGCGCGCGCGTCATTGGCCAGGACCACGCGATGGAGATGATCGCCAAGCGCATCCAGACCTCGCGCGCCGGACTGGTCGACCCGAACAAGCCGATCGGCGTGTTCATGCTGGCCGGCACTTCCGGTGTCGGCAAGACCGAGACCGCCTTGGCGCTGGCCGAGGCGCTGTACGGCGGCGAGCAGAACATCATCACCATCAACATGAGCGAGTTCCAGGAGGCACACACCGTCTCCACGCTGAAAGGCGCGCCTCCCGGCTATGTCGGCTATGGCGAGGGTGGCGTGCTCACCGAGGCGGTGCGCCGCAAGCCGTATTCGGTGGTGCTGCTGGACGAAGTGGAGAAGGCCCATCCGGACGTCCACGAGATCTTCTTCCAGGTATTCGACAAGGGCGTGATGGAAGACGGCGAAGGCCGCTCCATCGACTTCAAAAACACCCTGATCCTGCTCACCACCAATGCCGGCACCGACATGATCGCCGGCCTGTGCAAAGACCCCGAGCTGATGCCCGACCACGAGGGCATGGCCAAGGCACTGCGCGAACCATTATTGAAGATCTTCCCGCCGGCTCTGCTCGGACGGTTGGTGACGATCCCGTACTACCCGCTCAGCCCGGAAATGCTGGGCAAGATCGTCAAGCTGCAGATCAACCGCATCAAGAAGCGCGTCGAGGCACGCTACAAGATCCCGTTCGAGTACAGCGAGGACGTGGTGAAGCTGGTGGTCGAACGCTGCACCGAAACCGAATCGGGCGGGCGCATGATCGACGCGATCCTCACCAATTCGATGCTGCCCGACATCTCGCGCGCGTTCCTGACCAAGATGATGGAAGGGGAGCAGGTTGCGAAGGTGCAGGTAAATGTGACGGATGGGGAGTTTTCGTACGCGTTTGGATGATGACTCGAGTGAAAGTGATCTGGCTCCGTTTTCCAACTTGGGATGGGGCCAGCGCTCCGTCACGAATACCGTCGTGAGCCATCGTCGACCCACGGCGGCAAAGATTCTGCATTTGCTTTCAACCGTACACATCAGGGAACAGGGTGATGGCCAGTTTTGAGTTGGAGTACACGCCGAAGACGGACCTGATCTACGGCATCGGCGTGTGGATCAGCTGCTACGTCATTCATTACCAGAACCCCAAAAAGCGGCCGGACGGGTGGCTGTCCGACACGGATTTTCAAGAGGCCCATCGGCTTAAGGAAGAGGGTTTTTTTGCGATCAATACCTACAATGTTTCATTGAACAATGCTCAGGTACGGAAGGAGCAGGGAAAAGTTTCGGATTACATGAAGGCGATTGATGCCTCTCTCCGGAGCAGTCCTGGAAACGCATTGAAGCTGGCCGATCGTCCCGCTCCGGGGGATATTGCGAAGCTTCGGAAGAGCAATATCAATCTGGATCCGTCGGACGTTCGAGGCGTTAGGGAAGCCGCGTACGACATGGCAGTGCGTCGATCGAGCAAGTTTGGCATCGAATATGTCGCGAAAAATCTAGATGGAAAGATCCATTACATCCTTGACGGGATCGATATCGGCAAGGTGATCACCAAAGACACTGTTACCAACAAGGGTGGTTACACCAAGACGCCGATATGCAGTTCGGAGCTGCGTTTTCTTTTTCGCAACTGGCAGGCCTACAAGGGGAATGTGCAGTTCTGGAAAAATTATGACCATTGCAGCCCGCCCTGGTACGACAGCAGGACCGATGAGCTATGGGCAGCCTATGCGCTTGCCAGGATTCTCAAGGGGTACGCGCGACGGATGAAGCTGCGATCGGAGCACTGGGAGGTCTTGGTTCCCCTGCTTGAGAAAATCGATCGTGGAGGACTCAGTCACAAGGACGTAGAAGGACTCTGGAGAGTTGCTAGCGCCGACAAAGGCCCGCTCTCAGTGAAGCTCAACGCGGGCTGTAAGCCGACGTTAACTGCGACGCAGTTTGTCGATCTTTTTCACTCACTGCCGGTTGATTTGGTCAACGCGGTGACCGATGAGGTGGACGCGGTCTAGCAAGCGAGTGGTGTGCGGTCAGGGAATGCCTGCCGCATGTCGGGCCACCTTAGGCGCACTTCTTGGTTCAGGTAATAAGTGTCTCGACCCGATTCATCCATGCGGTACTCAGAGTTCAGACATCAGGGGATACAGACTATGCCATCCAAACCACTAAGCATGGGCGAGTTCAAGGCCATGGGCGAGCTGGCGCGCGCGCGCCAGCAGCTGGTCGTCAACATGTTCGGCGGCACCAAGCTGAAGTTCGGCACCAGCAGCCAGCTGTCCACGGCCAAGCAGGTGCTGTCCACGGGCAAGAAGATCGTCTCGTCCGGCAGCAAGCTTGCGAAAGGCGGCAAGGCAGCCAGCACGGTGGCAAGCCTGCCGGGCATGAAGGAGGCGGTGCAGGATTTCATCGTCGAATGTGCCGACGTGGACAACATCCACGAGGTGATCGCGGCGATCACCGGAGAAGTGCTGGCGAACCTGGTGCACGAGATCACCCCGATCCTCGGGGTGGTGACCAGCGGCGTGAAGCTGGTCAAGGCCGGCAAGGCCGTGGCCGAGGACGGTTACCATCTGTACAAGAGCGACGACTACAAGGCCGGCTTCCGCTTGGGTGATCCCAGTGCGGCGGCCGAGGCGATCCAGCTCATCATCAAGCGCGATCTCGCCAAACACTCGGTGCAACTGGGGCAGCAGACGCTTGCCACCGGCGCCAAGATCGGCGGGCTGTTCGCGGATTTCGGCACCGCCACCACGGCCGGTATCGGTGTCGCCAATTCACTGGCCAGCCTGGGCTTGCTGCTCTACGGGTTGGGCCTGGACATCAAGGACATGCGTGCCGGCAACAAACGCCTGGCGGCGCCCAGTACGCTGAATCTCACGGTGTTCAACGAGTGCCCGATCCTCGGCTGCTACCTGCTGACGTGTGCCGATACGTCGGCGGTGGCCAACATGTTCATCGCCGATATCGGTTTGCCGGGCTGGATGGACAAGGTCGAACTGATGAAGAAGAAGCAGATGGATCCCATGCTGAAGATCGCCACCAAGAACATCAGCAGTTCGCGACTGCAGTTGGAGGGGCTGGGCAGCGACAAGGGAACGCACACCAAGAAGGGCTTCTTCGCGGGAATCAAGAGCAAGGCGATGAAGCAGATCGGGCTGAGCTGAAGTGCTTCCGGTGTCCGGCGGAAATGCCGCGACTGCCCGCCTGGTCGCAGGCCACTGAACAACCCATCGAGCCGTCGTCTCAGGCTCATCCACAGCAGGAGATCCCATATGCCCCCGGCAGCGAGAATCACCGACATGCATGTCTGCCCGATGGTGACGGGCGTGGTGCCGCACGTGGGTGGTCCGATCCTGCCGCCGGGCGCGGTTACCGTACTGATCGGCGGTTTGCCGGCTGCGCGGGTCGGCGACATGGCAACCTGCGTGGGGCCGCCCGATGTCATCGTCATGGGCTCGTTCAAGGTGCTCATCAACAAGATGCCCGCGGCGCGCATGGGCGATTTGACGGCGCATGGCGGAAGCATCGTGCTGGGTTGTCCCACGGTACTGATCAGCTGAGTGGCGGCGTGCGTGCCGGCGGTATGGCATGGAACGACTTCGCGCGACACTGATCCGGGCGGCAAGGAGGATGGCAATGAGGGCGGGCAGCTGGAAGGCCGATCATGAATGACCTGCGGATGCCGGGGTGAGGCGGGCGTCGATCAGCCGGGCGAGGCACAAGCGCCATGCGACGGATGTCGATCATGGCGTGGTCGCCATGTTGCGCCAGGCGGTCGAGGTGCATCAGGCCGGGCAACTGGATGCAGCGGAGGCGCTCTACCGCAGGACGCTGCAGATGCAGGCCGGGCAGCCCGATGCGCTGCATTTTCTCGGCGTGCTGTGCCATCAGCGCGGGCGCAGCGACGAAGGCATCCGGCTGATCCGGATGGCTCTGCGGGCCGCGCCGCTGCATGCCGACGCGCACAATAATCTCGGCAACATCCACAAGGAAACCGGCAAACTCGCCGACGCCGAGGCCTGCTATCGCCAGGCGCTGGCGTACAACGGGCAGCATCACGATGCGTTGAGCAACCTGGCGCTGGTGCTGGAAGCGCAGCAGCGCTTCCAGGAAGCATTTGAGGCCTATGCCGAGCTGCTTGAACGGGCGCCGCGACTCAGTCTCGCCCATTACCTGATGGGCATGTACCTGCGCAGGCATGTGAATGAAATCGGGGATCTGGAGCACGCCGTGGCCTGCTTCAGGAACGCGGTCCGCTGCGACGGCAGCAATGTGCGTGCCCTCGACGCGCTCGGTGTCACCCTTTACATGCTTGGCCGGCAGGACGAGGCGGTCGGGGCCTATCGTGACTGGCTCGGCCGCGAGCCGGACAATCCCGTGCCACGGCACATGCTCGCCGCTTGCGGCGGCGAAGCGGCACCGCCACGGGCGGACGACGCTTATGTGCGCGAGGTGTTCGACCGGTTCGCCGAAAGCTTCGACGAGCAGTTGCTGAAGAACCTGGACTATCGGGCGCCGCAGGTGCTGGTCGACGCATTGATCGGCGTGCTTGGGGTGGCCGAAGGCGCGCTTGACGTGCTCGACGCCGGTTGCGGCACCGGCCTGTGCGGTCCGCTGATCAGGCCGCATGCGCGCCGGCTGGACGGCGTGGACCTGTCCGGCGGCATGCTCGAAAAGGCCCGCCTGCGCGGCGGCTATGACGATCTCGTGGCGGCCGAACTGACCGCGTACCTGCAGGATCACCCGGAAACCTGGGACGTCGTGTTGTCCGCCGATACGCTGGTCTACTTCGGCGACCTGGTGGAGGTCCTTGCGGCGACCCATGCGGCGCTGCGGGCTGGCGGTCGGGTGGCTTTCACGCTGGAGGCCATGGATGCCGACGAGGACCGTTCCGAGCTGTCTTCCAGCGGACGCTATCGGCATGCGCGCCGCTACGTCGAACGTGTGCTGGATGCGGCCGGTTTCGTGGAGGTGAGCATTGCCGCGTCGGCACTGCGCAAGGAAGTGGGCAAGCCGGTGGCCGGTTGGGTGGTGCTGGCACGCAAGAGCCGGCGCGGATGATAGGCATGAAGGCGTATCGGAACCCGGGCCGTGCGACGCGAGGTGCGCGCCAAGGCCATGGGAGTATTGGGGAAGGAGGCACTGCCGCGGCGGCGGGTACTGCGCTTCGAAGGACCTCCCGCGCAAGGCGCGAGTATGATAAACAGACGGGATTGCATGAGCGCTTTCGCGGGCTCGCTGGGGGAGATCGGATATGACGCATCGGATGACACTGAAGTCAGACCTCGGTGAAAAATTGCTGCCTGCGAGCCTGTCGGGCAGCGAGCAGCTCGGGAAGCTTTTTTCCTACCAGTTGAAGCTGCTCAGCAAGGACAGCGAAGTCAAGCTTCTTCCCCTGCTCGGCAGTTCGATGACGGTGGCGTTCGAGTCGGACGGCTACAAGCGCCACTTCAACGGCATGGTCTCGGAAATTTCCCAGACCGGGTTCGAGAGCTACAAGGAAGAGCGCTACGCCGAGTACGCGGTGACCCTGGTGCCCAAGGCATGGCTGCTGCTGCACAAAGTGGATTGCCGCATCTACCTCAAGATGTCGGTGCCCGACATCGTCAAGACCGTGCTGTCCGAAATCGGCTATGGCGACGTCAAGCTGAGCCTCAGCGGAAACTATTCGCCGCGCGAATACTGCGTGCAGTATCGCGAGGATTACTTCAACTTCATCAGTCGCCTGATGGAGCAGGAAGGTATCTATTATTTCTTCCAGCACACCGACGGCGTGCACACCATGGTGCTGGCGGATTCGCTGGGCGCGCACGCCACCACCGGAGGGTATGAGGAACTTCCGTACCGGCCGCAGTCGACGGACAGCCGCGCGGCGCTGGAAGTCTCGATCACCGATTTCTCGTCGGCGCGCTCGGTGCAGACGACCAAGTATTCGCTGACCGACTACGATCCGCTGAAGCCGAAGACCTCGCTGCTGGGGACCGAGGCGATCAGCAATGCCGACGACAACCATCCGGTGCCCGGCCTCGAGTCGTTTGATTTCCCCGGGGATCACGAGACCGGCGATGCCGGCAAGCACTACGCGCAGGTTCGCCTCGAGGCGATCAACGTATCCCAGTCGCAGTGCTCGGGTTCGACCAATGCCCCCGGCCTGCTGACCGGCGCGTTGTTCAAGCTGACGAAATTCCCGCGCGCCGAACTGAACCAGGAGTACCTGGTCACCGGCTCGACCGTGCACATCGAGAATGCCGCGCGCACGTCCGGACAGCAGGGCGGCGAGTTGTTCTTCTGCAACTTTTCGGTGATCCGCAGCCGGCAGCCGTTCCGCACCATGCCGACCGCGGTGAAGCCGATGATCGTGGGCCTGCAGACGGCCGTGGTGGCGGGCAGCGAGAAGGCCGAAGACATCGCGGTGGACAAGTACGGGCGCATCCAGGTGACGTTCCACTGGAACAAGCCGGACAAGAAGAACGCGCACATTTCCTGCCCGGTCAGGGTGGCCTCGTCATGGGCCGGCAAGAACTGGGGCGCGGTACACATCCCCCGGGTCGGCCAGGAAGTGGTGATCAGTTTTCTGGAGGGCGACCCGGACCGGCCGCTGGTCATCGGCAGCGTCTACAACGCCGACAACATGCCGCCGTACGCGCTGCCCGACAACAAGACCCAGAGCGGCATCAAGAGCCGCAGTCACGAGGGCGGCGCCGCGGCGGATTTCAACGAGATCCGCTTCGAGGACAAGAAGGGCAGCGAGGAGCTGTTCCTGCACGCGCAGAAGGACATGCGCGAAGAAGTGGAGAACGACCACTTCGTGCAGATCGACCACGACGAGACGATCACGATCAAGAACGACCAGACCGAGGAGGTCAAGCACGATCGCAAGACCAAGGTCGGCAACGACGACAAGCTCGACGTCACCCAGAACGGCACGACCACGATCGGTCAGAAATTCAAGCTCAGCGCCGGTACCGAAATCGAACTGGTCACCGGCGCCTCCAGCATCGTCATGAAAAGCGATGGAACGATCGAGATCAAGGGCGTCAACATCAAGGTCACCGGCAGCATGGGCGTGAAAGTCGAGGGCCAGGTTGAAGTCGGCATCAAGGCCGGCGCCACGATGGATATTGGCGCGGGGGCCTCGCTGAAGATGCACTCCGATGCCATGCTCGAGGTGGCAGGCGGTGCCATGGCGACCGTGAAGGGTCCCATGCTGACGCTCAAGGGCGACGGCATGGCGCAGTTGTCCGGCGGCCTGATCATGATTGGCTGAACGGGAGGGGACGCAGATGTCAGGAATCGTGCAGGCGTCGATCCAGATGGAATTGTCCGAGCAGGCCAATGCCTTGCTGCGGTCAGAGATGACGGCACCGGTCGCAGTTCGGGCCCTGGTCGATGCCGGCCAGGTGCAGGACGCCTTGAAGCTGATTGCCCGGTTGTTGCCAAAGCGCTACGCCGTGGCATGGCTGTGCCAGTGCGCGCGCGACCAGGCGTTGAACCCCGAAGACAGGGCCGGTGCGTCGTTGGCGGAAAAGTGGGTGCGCGAACCGAACGAAAGCAATCGACGTGCAGCGTTCGAATTTGCCAATGCCGGCGGCTACAAGTCGACCGGAGCGTGGCTGGCTGCCGCCGCCGGATGGTCCGGTGGCAGCATGGCGCCGGCCTCGCAGGAAACCCCGGTGCCGCCGCCGGATCACCTGACTGCATGCGCGGTGGTGGCCGGGATCAACATGCTGGCTGCACTGGTGGCCGAGAAGTTCGAGGCTCGCCGCGTCGGCTTCATCGAACCGGCGATGACCCTGCTCAACGCGGGGGGAGCCGCTGCAGGCGGAGCCTGAACCCGCTCGTTCCCGGTTCCTGCCGGCTTGCCCGTTGCGCGGATGGGCGATACGATTGTGAACGGTAGTTTGATCGCGCCCGACTGGCTCATCAGCCAATCTGTCGCGAGGTTCCGTTGCCCCGGGATGGGTTGGACCAGCGCAGCGCCAAGCGCGGCAGTCATCAGCGACAGGGGTTCCGGATCACGGATGCAGGCAGGGAGTGGGATGCTCCGTCGCGGATGGGGGGAATCATCTGCACGTTCGACCAACTCCAGGGCAAGGCGCGCTGCTCGCGAACGATCAGCAAGGCCGGCTTTCCGCGTACCCGGATACTGATTCACGAGTGCGGGCGATCCAATTCATCGCTGTCCTGATGGGCTGACAGTTGCAGGGGAAATACAAGCGTGCCGACGTCGCAGACTCTGATCCTTGCCGTTGCTGGTCGTCAGGCTGCCCAATTCGGCAGCCGCAGCAGCAAGGCATTCGAGGCCGCAGGCGGCAGCATCGGCCGTTCCGAGGATTGCGACTGGGTGCTCGGCGCCTCCGGCGTCTCGCGTGTCCACGCGATGATCCGTTACCTCAACGGGATGTATTTCATCGAGGACCGCAGCACCAACGGCATGCTGCTGAACGACGCGCCGCTGATCAAGGGCGACCCCTCCGCGCTGAAACATGGCGACCGGCTGCTGATCGACACCTTCGAAGTGGAAGTGCGCCTGCAGGATGCCGCAGGCGCGCTGGCCACCCCCGGTATGTCGGACCCGCAGCCCCTGGCTGCGCCAGCCGCAGCGGCGCTGGATCCGCTGGACTTCGGCCTGCTGGATCCCGCACCGCGCGCGCCTGCCTATCCGCCGCCGACCGCGGGGATTCCGCTTGACGCGGAGCTGATTCCCGGCGCGATCGGCACGGCTTCCGCCGATGAGCTCGATCCGCTGAGCTTTCTCGGCCCGACCGACACCTCATCCGGTCTGCTGTCCGGCGCGACCACCGGCAACGCCAGCTCGAGCTGGAACCATTCGGCCAGCACGGAAGATTTCTTCCACCCGCCCATGACGACCGGGCAGCGCCAGGCCAGCGTGAATGCGCTGCCGGAAAACTGGGACCTGACGATGGGCGACTTCTCGTCGCCGCCCAGTCCGCCGCCGCCCGCTCCGGCGGCCCCGCCGCCAGCTGCTGCTGCGATGCATCCGCCGTATGCACCGCCGCCGGCGGCTCCATTCGCCGAGACGGCCGGTCCGACGGCGTTGCCGGCGGATGTGGACCAGATCTTCCGGGTCGTGGTCGATGGCGTCATGGATGTGCTGCGCGCCCGCGCCGAGATCAAGAACACGTTCCGCCTGCCGGTCACGATCATCCAGCGCTCCGAGAACAACCCGCTGAAATTCGCACCGAACCCGGATGAGGCGCTGCAGAAGATCATGGCGCCGTCGAACGGCGCCTTCATGTCGGGCACGGCCGCGTTCGAGGATGCCTTCGACGATATCCGCTGCCACCAGATGGCGATGCTCGCCGGCGTGCGCGCCGCGTTCGAATCGTTGCTGGTGCATTTCAATCCGGATCGTTTCGAGCAGGAAACCGATGGCGCGAAACGTTCGGCGTTTGCCGGCAAGGGCAAGTACTGGGACAAGTATCGCGAGCATTTCGAAGGGCTGTCGCGGGATCCGGACGAATGCTTCCGCCGGTTGTTCGGCGACGAATTCGCGCGGGCCTACGAGGAACAGTTGTCACGCCTGAAATCGGCGCGGAGAATGCAGCAGTCACATCGCTAGGCGCGCAGGGGGCGCCGCAGCCGCGGGCTGGGGAATGGATCCAGGGGGTGTGTCGAGGGCCATGCCGTCGACACCGGAATACCCGGCAGCGCTGCCGGGGGAATCTCACAGGGGCAGGCGCGACGCATGACGGATAACAACAAAGTTGTCTGGAGCGAGGGACTCTTCCTTCGGCCCCAGCACCTGCAGCAGCAGGAGCGTTACCTCGAGCGTTTCGTGGAACTGCGCGCCGGCAGCCTGCGGCCCTACACCTGGGGCTTCTCCGAGCTGGAGCTGGAGACCGATCTGCTGGCGATCGGCAAGCTGGGCATCAAGCGCGCGCGCGGCGTGTTCCCCGACGGCACGCCGTTCGCGATGCCGGGCGACGACCCGCTGCCGCTGGCGCTGGAGGTCGATGGCAACTGGCGCGACCAGACCGTCTTCCTGACCCTGCCATTGCGCTCGCCGGCGCAGCCGGACAGCGGCCGGCCCGAGGCACCGGCCGAGAAACTGTTCCGCTTCCGCGTGCGCGAAACCGAAGTGCGGGACGCATCCGGCAGCGTCGACGGGTTGACCGCGCTGGAAGTGGGCGGCCTCAACAGCCGCCTGCTGCCGCAGTCGCAGCCGCTGGAGGGCCTGGCGCAGATCCCGCTGGCGCGGATCGTCGAGTGCCGCTCCGACCGGCGCGTGATCCTCGAGGACGCCTTCATGCCGACGGCGCTCAGTTGCCATGCCGTGCCGCGGCTGACGACCTTCCTCACCGAATTGCTCGGCCTGCTGCACCAGCGTGGTGAAGCGCTGGCCAGCCGGGTGGCGGTGACCGACCGCGGCGGCGCCGCCGAGATCGCCGACTTCCTGTTGCTGCAGGTGGTGAATCGCTACCAGCCGCTGATCGCACACCTGGCCGCTGCGCCGATCCTGCACCCGGAAGACTTCTACCGGGTGCTGACGGAGATGGCCGGCGAGCTGTCCACGTTCACCGCACCCGGCAAGCGGCCGCCGGCGTTCCCGCCGTACCGGCACGAGGCGTTGTATGAAAGCTTCGAACCGCTGATCGTCGCGCTGCGCGGCAGCCTCAGCGCGGTGATGGAGCAGACCGCCATCCCGATCCCGCTGCAGCAGCGCAAGTTCGGCGTATGGGTGGCGGTGGTGCCGGACCTCAGCCTGATCGATACCGCCGCGTTCGTGCTCGCGGCCAAGGCCGACCTGAAGTCCGAGGACCTGCGCCGGCAGTTGCCGGCGCAATCCAAGATCGGCCCGGTCGAGAAGATCCGCGACCTGGTGAACCTGCAGTTGCCCGGCATTCCGGTGTCGCCGATGCCGGTGGCGCCACGCCAGATTCCATACAACTCCGGCTATCTGTATTTCGAGTTCGACAAGAATTCGCCGATGTGGCGGACCTTGAAGACGTCGGGCGGCATTGCCTTCCATTTCGGTGGCGAGTTCGCCGGTCTCGACCTGCAACTGTGGGCGATCAGAGGTTGAGCGCATGAGCAGCAACGGCCCCCATGACGACGATCCCCTGCGCGACGCCACGGTAGTCCGTCCGCGCGGAGCGCCGACGCCTCCCGCACCGGCCCCTGCTCCGGTAGCCCCGGCGCCTGCCGCATGGCCGGGCGCGGCGCCGGTGAGGGGGCCTGCACCGCGTGCCGACGCGGCACCGCCGGCGGCGATCAGCGATTTTCTCGGTGGCGGACTGAACGCGCTGGTTCAGGCGGCGAGCCCGCTACTGCTGCTGGCGGTGCAACTGCGCAACAGCGTGTCGCAGCCCGATGCAGCCCACCTGCGCGAGCAGGTGATTGCGCAGGTGCGCCAGTTCGAGAGCCACGCGCAGGCCGCCGGCATTGCCGCGCAGACGGTCACCGCGGCGCGCTACGTGCTGTGCTCGACGCTCGACGAATCGGTGATGAACACGCCGTGGGGCCAGCAGAGCGGCTGGGCGGCGAAGACGCTGCTGGTGGTCTTCCACGGCGAGTCGTACGGCGGCGAGAAGTTCTTCATCATCCTCGATCGGCTGTGCGCCGATTTTGCGCGGCACATCGACCTGATCGAGCTGATGTACATCTGCCTCACGCTCGGCTTCGGCGGGCGCTACCAGATCGAGGCCGACGGCCGCGCCAAGCTGGCCGACATCCAGGAAGAACTGTACCGACGCATCAAGTCGCAGCGGCCGCCCGCGGCGGAGGAGCTGGCGCCGCACTGGAAAGGCCTCGAGGACCGGCGCAACCCGCTGGTGCGCTACGTGCCGCTGTGGGTGATCGTCGCCGCCGGCGCCTGCCTTCTGCTCGGCGCCTTCCTGTACTTCTATACGCGGCTGAACGAGCTGTCGTCGCCGGTCAGCGCGCAGGTCGCGCAGATCGGCCTGCGCGGCGCGGTGCCGCCGGGCGACGGACCGAAGCCCGCGCCGGCCGTCGCGCGCAAGAGCCTGAAGCAGTTGCTGGCGCCGCAGGAGCAGGCCGGTGCGCTGACCGTGGACGAGAAGCCGGACGGCTCCGCGCTGGTGCGCCTCAACGCGGCCGCCATGTTCGCCTCGGGCGGCACGGAAGTGGCTGCCAGGCAGATCCCGATGCTGCATGCGATCACCGCGGCGCTGAACCAGGTGCCGGGGCGGGTGATCGTGGTCGGCCATACCGACGACCAGCCGGTGCATTCGTTGCGCTTCAAGGACAACTACGCGCTGTCGGCGGAACGCGCGCGCTCGGTGCTGCAGATTCTCGGGGACGGCATCGACAACGCCGGGCGGCTGGAATCCAGTGGCGCCGGTTCGTCGCAGCCTATCGCGCTGCCGGCCGATCTTCCGGTTAATCGCGCGCGCAACCGCCGCGTCGAAATCCTTTACAGCCCGGAGGACTGAACATCGTGGGCAAGCTTCTTGCGCTGTTCAAATCCCGCCTGTTCATCACCCTCGTCGGCCTGTTGCTGCTGTCGCTGCTGATCTGGTTTGGCGGTCCCTATCTCGGCTTCGGCGAATCGCAACCGCTGGCCAGCCCGATCGTGCGGCTGCTGGTGATCATCGTGATCGTGGTGATCTGGGCGGTGTGGCTGCAAGTCCAGCAGATGCGCGTGCGCGGCAAGGCCAAGCAGATGGCCAGCGACCTGAGCGAGCAGGGCGCGCCGGCCGGCGGCGGCGAGCGCGACGAGCGCTCCGCCAACGAGCGCGCGCAACTGCAGGGCCGTTTCCAGGAGGCGGTCGAGACACTGCGCAAGAACCGCAGCGGCGGCACCAACCTGTATGCATTGCCGTGGTACGTGGTGATCGGCCCGCCGGGTTCCGGCAAGAGCACGCTGCTGCAGAACTCGGGCCTCAATTTCCCGTTGTCGAACAAGTTCGGCAAGGAAGCCATCCGCGGCGTCGGCGGCACCCGCAACTGCGACTGGTGGTTCACCGACGAGGCCGTGTTCCTCGACACCGCCGGCCGCTACACCACGCAGGATTCCGACCGCGGCGCCGATGCCTCGGCGTGGGAGGAATTCCTCAACCTGCTGCGCAAGTACCGCAAGCGCCGTCCGATCAACGGCGTGATCGTGGCGATGAGCCTGTCGGACCTGCTGACGCTGGACGCCAACGGCCGCCAGCAGCACATCCTGGCGGTTCGCCAGCGGCTGGACGAATTGGCCAAGCACCTGCGCATCGGCGTGCCGGCCTACCTGGTGTTCACCAAGTGCGACCTGGTCGCCGGCTTCACCGAGTTCTTCGACGACCTCAACCCGGAGTTGCGCAGCCAGGTCTGGGGCATGTCGTTCCCGGTCGACAAGACCATGGACGGCACCGCCGCGAAGCAGTTCCTCGACGAGTTCAACCTGCTGCTGGACCGGCTCAACACGCGCATTCTCGACCGCCTGCACGGCGAGCGCGACCGTACCCGGCGCGCGGCGATCCTGTCGTTTCCGCAGCAGCTCGGCGCCTTGCGCGAGATCACCCGGCAGTTCGTCGAAGGCGTGTTTACCGGCCATCAGTACGGTTCGCCGCTGCTGTTGCGTGGCGCCTATTTCACCTCGGGCACGCAGGAAGGCACGCCGATCGACCGCATGATGGGCGCGGTGGCGCGCACGTTCGGCCTGGATGCGTCGCGCCTGCACGTGCCAGGTGCGCAAAGCCGCACGTTCTTCGTCGAGCGCCTGCTCAAGGACGTGCTGTTCAAGGAGTCGGGCTTCGCCGGCACCGATCCGAAGCTGGAGCGCCAGAAGATCCTGCTGCAGGCGGCATCCTACGTCGGCGTGCTGCTGGTGTGCGCGCTGCTGGTCTTCGGGCTGGCCAGCAGCTACCGGCGCAACGGCGGTTACCTGACCCAGGTGCAGGCCGCGCTGCAGAAATACCCGGCGCAGAGCGACCTGTCGCTGGCGCCGAACCAGCAGGCGTATTTCGCGATGGTGCTGGAGCGGCTGGAGTCGCTGTCCGGCGCGGTGGATGTCGCCGACCAGCACAAGGGCGACGTGCCGCTGTCGATGCGCTTCGGTCTGTATCAGGGCAACGCGGTCGGCGACGAGGTGCGTGACGCGTACTTCCGCGAGCTCAACGGCCTGTTGCTGCCGGGCGTGGCGTCGCAATTCCGCGCCGGTCTGGCGGTGAACGCCGCCGATCCGCAGATGCTGTACTACTACCTGAAGGGCTACCTGATGCTGGGCGAGCCCAAGCATCTCGATCATGACCAGATCGTGGCCCTGGCTGGCATCGAGTGGCGCCGTCTGTTTCCCAGCGATCCAGTCCTGCAGAAGGCGCTGACCAAGCACTTCGACGCGCTGGTCGGACATGAGGGGCGCCTGCGCGCACTGAGCCTGGACGGCAGCCTGGTGGAGCAGGCGCGCAACACGCTGCGCACCGCGGACCTGCCGAGCCTGATCTACGGCAACATCAAGCTGACCGCGGACAACGGTGCCTATCCGCCGTTGCGGCTGGACAAGGAACTGGGCCTGCTCGGCAACGTATACCGGCGCAAGAGCGGCGCGGCGCTGTCCGATCCGTTGCCGGCGCTGTTCACCCAGCCGGTGTTCAAGGACGAAGTCGACAAGGGCATCGAGCAGGCGGTGACGCAGTTCGCCACGGACGACTGGGTGTTCGGCGCCAGCAAGATCGATTCGCTGCAGAAGGCCCATCTGGCGCAGCAGGTGCTGGCGCTGTACGAGCAGGATTACATCAAGGCCTGGGACGGCATCCTGGCCGACCTGGAACTGCAGCCGATCGGCAACATCCAGGACGCCAGCACGATCGCGGCCAAGCTGGCCGGGCCCAATTCGCCGATGAAGCTGTTGCTGAAGGTGGTGCGCGACAACACCAACGACCTGATGCGCGCGCCGCCCGCCGATGCCACGGACAAGGCCGAGGACGTGGCCAAGCAGCTGGCGCAGAAGAAGGCCACGCAGACCGCATTGGCCCGCGCGCTGGCCCAGGCCGGCGCGGGTGCCGGCACGCCGGGGGCGGACGCGGCGACCGAGAAGCCGGGGCAGGCGATCAGCGATCACTTCGAGCAGATCAACAAGCTCAGCGAGGGCGGCCCGGGCGCGGCGCCGATCGACCAGACCTTGAGGGTGCTCGACGATCTCAGCAAGACCCTGCTGACCATGGGCGATTTCAGTTCCGCCGCGGGGCAGCCGAATCCGCAACTGCTGATGGCACAACAGGCGGCCACGCAGTTGCCGGCGCCGGCCTCCGGCTGGTTTGCCGCGCTGACCGGCAAGAGCCAGGCGCTGGTGGCCAGCGGCACCAAGGGTGCGCTGGATGACCAGTACCAGCAGGCGGTCGCGAAGGATTGCGCCGACTTCACCCGCGGCCGCTATCCGTTCTCACCGTCCAGCAACAACGACATCCCGTTGCAGAACTTCGGCGAGATGTTCGGCTACGGCGGCCGCTTCGACAGCTTCTACAACCAGACGGTCGGCAAGCTGATCGATGCCAGCGGCCGCAACTGGCAATGGAAGACCGGGCCCGGCGCGGTCAGCGGCTCGGCCGGCATGCTGGCGCAACTGCAGGGCGCCGACCGGATCAAGCAGATGTTCTTCCGCAGCGGCAACATGCCCGAGGTCGATTTCACCCTGCTCACGCCGGTGCTCGATGCCGGCATCGGCAAGCTGGTGATCGAGGTCGACGGCCAGAAGTACGAATACCAGCCGGGCGGCGCGACCAACGTCAGCATGAAATGGCCGGGGCCGACCCCGGGGCGCGTCTCGATCTCCGCCTACGATCCGGCCGGCACGCTGCTGACGACATTCGACTATCGCGGCGACTGGGCGTTCTTCCGCGCGCTGCAGGCGGCGAACCTGCAGAAGCAGTCCGACCTGCGCTTCGTGGCCAGCTTCAATTTCGGCGGCCATGTGGCGAAGGTGACGATCCAGGCCAACAACCTGAAGAACCCGTTCCTGAGCAACGCATTGTCCAGTTTCCGGTGCGGGGGATAAGCGCATGCCGAATCCCGCCGCCGGCTTTTTCGGAAAGCTGCCCAGTGCCGGGGATTTCGTGCAACGACGGTTGCCGCCGGGCTTCGTCGACGTGTGGGACCGCCATTTCGAGAACGCGGTGGCGGAGAGCCGCGGCGCACTGGGGGGCGGCTGGCATGAGGCCTATCACGCCAGTCCGGTGTGGCGCTTCCTGCTCGCCCCGGGGGTATGCGGGGAATCGGCCTGGGCCGGGATCATGGGGCCGGGCGTGGACCGGGTCGGCCGCTGCTTTCCGATGGTCATCGCCGCCCCCATCGCCGCCGATGTCGCGTCCTGCACCCGTGCACTGACCGAAGGCGGCGGCTGGTTCGATGCTGCCGAGCGGGTACACGGCGCCGCTCAGGTCGACGCTGCGATCGGCGTGGACCTGTTCGACGAGCAGGTTGCCGCGCTGGCTGGTCCGCTCGACGTGTCGCAGCCGCCGGTGCCGGAGTTTCTGCGCGGCATCGACTGGAATGCGGCGAGCCACTGGCGCCTGCCGCTGCCGACCGGCGCCGCTGCCGCTTCGTTCCTTGGCGGCTTGTGGGCGCGCCTGGCTGCCGCGCCCGGCCACTGGTGTTTGTGGTGGACGGCCGGTGGCGAACGGGTGCCCGCGAGCGTGCTGGTCACCAACGGCTTGCCGCAACCGGCGGCGTATGCGGGGTTTCTCGACGCCAGCCGCAGTGTCGCGCCGTGGCAGTCGCTGGGGATGTTCGAAGGTGCCGCGCCGCGCCGGCATGCGATGCCGGAAGCGGCCACCGGCCTGATCGACGTGGCCACATCGCCGTCGCCAGCGGCGCCGTCTGCGGCATGGCTGCCGGACGACCTCGAACTGCTGTCCGACCTTGGCGTGGTAGCGGAGGCGTCGACGCTGGCGGCGCCGGTCGCGCATGTCGCCGTGGGCGTGATATCGGAGGCGCCTGCTGCCGGCGTGGCGGTGTTGCATCGGCCGGATGGTGCGTTGACCCTGGTGGCAGCCGAGGCGGGGCATCCCGACCGGCGGCAACAGGCAGTCGCCGCCGTGTCCGCGATTGCCCGCGACCTGCCCTACGCCGAACTGGCTGTCGGCATGCAGGCGCTGCGCGCACGGATCATGGCGCTGAATCCGCAACTGCGGCAGGCCAGCGAGGACCTGATCGACCCCGTGCTGGAGGATTGCGCGGTGATCGCCGCGCGTGTTGCCGGCGGCCAGGTCGGCCTGCTGCGGATCGGCACCGCGGCGGCCTGGCATTGGCGACGTGGACGACTACAGCCCTTCTTCGCCAACAGCAGCACGCCACCGGCCGTCGGTGCGGGCGGCGATGACGATTTCGACGACCTGCTGTTCAGCCGGGTAGCGCTGAGCGCGCCCGGACTCGGCGCCACGGCCCAGCCGACTTGCGGCGAGGTTCTGTGTGCCGTCGACGCCGGCGACCGCCTGCTGCTGATGGCCACCCAGCCACTGTTGCAGCTTTCGCCGGACATCCTTGCCCGCAGCCTTGCGATGCCGTCCTGCGGCGACGCAAGCCTGCACATTGCCACCGCTGCAGGTCTCGGCACGGATGCGGCCCGGTGGCCGTTGGCGATCATCGAGATTGACGCATGACGACTCGATACGTTTCGGCCGGACGCACGGTGACCGGGAAGGTACGCAAGCACAACGAGGATGCCATCCTGGTACGCGACGAGGTCGGCCTGTGGGTCGTCGCCGATGGCCTGGGCGGTCATTCGGCCGGCGACTATGCCAGCACGATGATCGTCGAGCGCCTGGGTGCCTTGCCCCGGCCGGGCAGCGCCTTGGACTTCATCGAAACGATCGAGGACACCCTGGTCCAGATCAACACCGACCTGCTGCAGACCGCCGCCACGCGCGGCGTCGACCTGATCGGCTCGACCGTGGTGGTGCTGGTGTCCGACGCCGATTTCATGCTGTGCGGCTGGGTCGGCGACAGTCGTGCCTATTGCTTCGAGGATGGCCGGCTACGCCAGATCACGCGCGACCACGTGCATGGCGGCGACGATGACGTCACCCACTTCGGCGCCACCCCGGCGCCGCCGCAAGCCGGTTCCGGCGTGCTCACGCGCGCGGTCGGCGCCGAGGAGAGCCTTTTCGTCGACTGGGTTGTCGCCGGCAACCGGCCCGGCACGGCCTTCGTGCTTTGTTCCGATGGCATCAACAAGGAAATGTCGGATGCCGAACTCGACGACGAGTGTCGCCGCAACCCGCAGCCGCAGGATCTCGTTGCCAGCCTGTTCGACCTGGCGATGAGCCGCGCCGGACGGGACAACATTTCTGCCGTCGTCGTCAGCATCCAAGAATGATGAAAAGTCCCCAGTCATGAATTCCATAGCCGAACTGGTCTCCGCCTACCAGGCCGACAAACTCAAGCTCCCCGCCGTATTCGATGCGCTGGGCGCGCGTGGTGCACTGGCGGAGGCCGAGTACCAGGCCGAGCGCGAGTGGCTCGAGCAGCAGCGCGATGCAGGCGCGCTCGACCCGCTGATCGCCAAGGCGTTGCTGGCCAAGCTGGCCGCGGTGCAGGTGCCGCTGGTGCCGACGGTGCCCGACGACGATGTCACCATGATCAAGCCGGCCACCCAGCGGCCGGCCGTGCCATCGGTTCCAGCGGCAGGCAGCAACGACGACGAGGCCACCCGGGTGCAGCCGACCTCGCGTCCGGGCGCGCCGGCGGCGGCTGACGTGGACGATGCCACCGTGGTCAAGCCGACCTCGCGCCCCACGTCGCCGCCTGTCACGGACGAGGCCACGATCGTCAAGCCGGCCTCGGGTACGCCGCGTCCGCCGACCGACGGACATACCGCCGGCGTCACCGGCACGCAGGGCACGCAGCAGGGCAGGACCGGCACCAGTTCCAGCATGAACAGCTCCAGCTGGAATCACATCGCCGACGCGGAAGCCGGCGATTTCGTCACGGTCGGCTCGCTGCTCAAGGGCCGCTTCCATCTCGAGCGGGAGATCGGCCGCGGCGGCATGGGCGTGGTGTTCAAGGCGCGCGACGAGCGCAAGGTCGAGGCGCGCGACCGCGACCCCTACGTCGCGGTGAAGGTGCTGAACGACGAATTCCGCCGCCATCCCGATTCGCTGATCTCGCTGCAGCGCGAGTCGCGACGCTCGCAGCAGCTGGCGCACGACAACATCGTGCGCGTCTACGATTTCGACAAGGACCGCACGATCGTCTTCATGACGATGGAATACGTCGACGGCTCCGATCTCAAGCAGCTGATCCGCGAGCGCGCCTACAACGGCATGCCGCTGGCGCAGGCGCGACCACTGATCGAGGGCATGGCACGGGCACTGAGCCGCGCGCACGCCGCCGGCGTGGTGCATTCCGACTTCAAGCCCGCGAACGTCATGGTCACCCGCGACGGCGTGCCGAAGGTGTTCGACTTCGGCATCGCCCGCGCCGGCAAGCACATGGGTGACGCGGTCGGCGAACAGACCGTGTTCGATGCCGGAACGCTGGGCGCGCTGACCCCAGCCTACGCCAGCCTGGAGATGATCCGCGGCGAAGACCCGGTACCCGGCGACGACGTCTATGCGCTGGGCTGCGTGACGTTCGAGCTGCTGACCGGCAAGCACCCGTACGACAAGGCCAGCGCCGAAGTGGCGATGAAGGAAGGGCGCAAGCCACCGCCGGTGAAGGGTCTGACCAAGCACCAGTACAAGGTGTTGTGCGCCAGCGTCGCCTTCACCAAGGGTCAGCGCCTGAAGAGCGCGAACGACCTGGTCGAGGGTTTGCGCGAAGTCGGCCTGCGCGAACGGGCCATGCCGTACTTCATGTATGGCGTGCCGGCCGCCCTGGTAATCGCCGGCGGCGTCTGGGCGTGGACCAATTACCGGCACAGCCACCACGTGGCCGAAGTGATCGCGCGGTTCACGCCGGCGCGCCCGGATCACTACGCCAACGAGAACCAGGCGCTGCAGGCGCTGGACACGCTGGGCGACGACGACCGCAAACGCATCATCGTCGACCAGGGCGAGCTGATCCAGAACTACCTACTGAGCCGGATCGACGCCTACTGGAACCCCGCCAAGGATCGCTACGACTATGCCGGGGCGCAACGGGTATTCAAGCTGCGCGACGATCTGAAGCTGTACTCGCCGGCGCTGGACATCAAGCGCAGCAGCGTGGATGACCAGAAGAACGACCTGCTCAATTCACTGGATACGCAACTCACCCAGCAGATCGACGCGAACGCCATTTTCGAGAACCAGCCGGACAACGTCGTTCCCACGCTGGCGCACATCCGCGCGATCGATCCGAACAGTAGCCTGCTGAAGAACGCCGAGCTGGAGCTCAAGTACGACACGGCCATCGGCAAGTCGCTGGAGGCCGGACACGTCGACGAAGCGGCCGGCGAACTCAAGCTGGCCAGCAGCCTGTTTCCGGATTCCGCCCGCCTGAAGCAGCGCGGCGCGCAGTTGGACGAAATGGGCAAGGCGCTGGCGGCGCAACGGCTGCAGGAACAGCAGGCGCAGCAGTTGCAGCAGCGGCGCGAGCAGAGCCTGCTGGTCCTGACCGGCCTGCTCGACAAGGCGAGCAACGCCGATGACTGGCGCACCAAGGTGGCAACGGCATATCACGACGCGGCGGGCCTGCTCGGCGACGATCCGCGGCTGGCGGCGCAGGCCACCCGTTTGAAGCAGGCGCTGGCGGCGCAGGCGGCGGAGAAACAGGGTACGGGCGACCTGACTGGCGCGATCGGCATCGCCGGTTTCGGCATCGACTTGTTTCCCGGCGACTCGGCCCTCTCGGCGACGCGCCAGAGCTTGCTGGAGCAGCAGAACCAGCTGGCGCAGAAGGCAGCCACCGAGGCGCAGCGCAATGCGCTGGCCAAGAGCCGGGTCACCGACCTGCTGGCCAATCCGCTCGGCACCGTGGTCTGGCTGCAGGACGTCAAGAGCGCGTTGAACAACGCGCGCAGCCAGATCGGTGCCGATTCTCCGGACTATGCCGCGGTGCGCGGCCAGGTCGACGCCGGCCTCATCAAGTTGGCGCGCGAGCGGATCGCCGCCGGCGATCTCGATGCCGCCGAGCGCATCGGCCAGGCCGGCCAGCAACTCGATCCGGCCGAAGCCGGTCATGCGAAAGTCCTGGCCGACGTGACCAGCGCGCGCAACGCCGCCCAGCAGAAGAATCTGCAGCAACAGGCGCAGGCCCTCGCCGATGCGCGCACGACGCTGGCCGGGTTGGGCGCGAAACCGACACTGACGCCCGACTGGCAGCATTCGGTGGCGGCGGCGATGGACACGCTGCGTGCCGACACGTCACCCGAGACCAGGCGTGTGGTCGACGCGCTGGGTGCCGCCATCGCGCACGAGGCGGCCCGGCTCGCCGACCCGCAGCATCTGCCGCAAGCCCGGCTCGCGGTGGATTTCGGCCTCAAGTACGTGCCGAAATCGACGCAGCTGATTGCACAGGCTGCTGCCCTCGATGCACTTCAGCAGGAGCTGCAGGCCAAGGCGGCGCAGGAGAGCGCCGACGCCGAAGTGAAGTCGCGCATCGAGTCGATGAAGAGCGCGGTGGCCGCTGGCGATGTAGGCAAGGCCAGCCAGTCGCTGGCGCGGATCAAGACGTTGCAGCCCGACAACCCGTTCCTCAAGACCGAGGGGCCGAAACTGCTGGCCGACGCCTATCTGGGCCAGGCCGAGGATACGTTCCAGAAAGGCCGCTACCAGCGGGCGGCGGACGTGCTTGGGCAGGGCCTCGGCACGCTTGGCGGGAACCCGGAACTGCGCGCGGCGAAGGCGCGCTACGACGTGGTCGCCGCGATCATGGCCGCGGGCAAGCAGCCGCTGGCCAGCGCAGATTATGCGCAGTTGAAGAAGCAGCTCGACGGCATCCGCAGGACCGACGCCACGGAGCTTGGCAAACTGGAGACGAGCATGAAGATGCGCGGCCAGCTGAGCGCCAAGTCGCTGGCCGAACAGCTCGACAAACTCAAGCCCACCAGCGCCGCGCCAGCGGGGCCGTCCGTCGAGGCGCCGGTGACCGCGCCTGTCGCCGAAACGCCGGCGGCGGTCCCGGGGCGCTTGCCGACGACCACCGGCAAGCCGGGTGCCGCACCGGGCGCCAAGCCGCCAGCCGTTGCCGAAGCAGCGGCACCCTCGGGGGCTGATTCGTGCTCCAAGCCGGGACTGGCCGGGAAGGGCAAGTTCTGTTCCGACAGCATCAGCGGTGCGCGTGGACCGCTGCTGGTCGTCGTGCCCGGTATCGGCGGCGGCAAGGCGTATGCCATGTCGCGCGCAGAGATATCCATCAACGAGTTCAATCAGTTCTGCCGGGCCAGCGGCAAGTGCGCCGCCATGACGGTCGCGGACCAGGACCTCGGCAACGCGCCGGTGAGCAACATCAGCCTCGACCAGGCCCGCGCCTACGCGCGCTGGCTCAGCGACCTCAGTGGGGGATTCACCTATCGCCTGCCCACCGATGCGGAGTGGGTGCATGCGGCGAAGGGTGGCGGTGGCTGGAAGCAGGCCGAGGACAGCAATTGCGTGCTGCCTTCGGCCGGCGGCGGCGACGGCAGCGGCGCGCCGGTGTCGGCGCGGGGCCGCTCGCGCAACCCATGGGGCCTGGTCAACATGACCGGCAACGTCTGGGAATGGGTCGTCAGCGGCGGCAGCGTGATGGTGCGCGGGGGCAGCTACAGCAGCTACTGGTCGGACTGCAGCGTCGATACCAGCCGCGCCGACGGTGGTTCGCCGCAGCGGGACGTGGGTTTCCGGGTGCTCAGGGAGCTGAAATGACCGAACGGGAACGTGCCATCAATCAGGATCTGCATGTCCTGGACGAAGCGCATCGGCTGGGGCGGCTATCGCGCGCCGAATACCGCGCGCGCCGCCGCCGCGTACTGCAGTCGCTGCACGACAGCAGCAGCGTCGTCACCGCGCGCAAGACCCTGCTGCCATCGGCCACCACGACGTCGCGTACGCGCCGTGTCCATGCCATGCCGTCCGGCGATACGTCGGTCGATGCCGGGCATGCATTGACGACGTTGCTGTCGATGCGGCCGGCAGTGGCATGGAAACCCTTGCTCGCATTTCTGGGCGGTGCCGCGTTGCTGATACTGGTGGCGTGCTGGTTGTTTCTGGGCGGCTGAAGATACCTGCCATCGCAGTCGCCGCATGAAGCCGATCCTGTCCATGGCAGGTATCCGGTTGCCTGCCGCCCGTACGCGCTTGTGCATGACTGTGGTGCAATGAAGAGGGGGCTGTGCAATAGGCTGCGATGCGCGATGGGGGTGACAGGTCGCCCGCGCGGCGGAGCCCGTTGTGGAGCCACTTCCGGAGCTGCCACGCGGCACCGCTCGGAAGTTTGGCAAACGTGAAAAGCCGGTTTGCCGGAAGTCATGGGCCGGCGTTTGCGTATCTGGTTTGCACGCTTTTTTGCAACCGCAAACGACGCTTCCTTTGAACGCGTAAAGGTGTATCCTGATAGAAGTAACACGAGCCAACAGGCAGCAATTGCCTGATTACCGGGGGCTTGGAATTTCGCAGTTGGCGTGACCCTGATGTCTCGGGGCGCGCCGTCAATGGATGATGATGCGACCAGGGGGAATGTATCGTGCGAACTGTTTGCCTCGCGGCAGCGTTGGCGTTGGCGTTGACTGGCGGGACTGCCGGGGCGCAAGACGCCGGCGTTGTTTCGCCTGATCAGGCTTCCCGCAACGAAGTGCCAGTCGGGAGTCCCCCGACATCATCACCGGAACCCAATGCCAAGCCGCAGCAGGCGCCCGACAATGTCGTGCCGCCGGTGAGGGAGCGCGATGCCGCACCCGTGCAGAAGATTGCGGTGCGCGGCTTCCGCGTTATCGGCGTTGCGGATCATGCGGACCTCGGCGTAACGCCGGCGAGCATCCAGGCGCTGGCCGATGCGCAATACCAGGAACTGGCCGGCAAGGCCGGCAATCCGGTGCAGCTGAGCTTCGAGGAGATGCAGGGCGTTGCCGACAAGATCGTCGAGCGCTATCGGACGGCTGGCTTCATCGTCTCCAATGCGTTTCTTCCGGCACAGACCGTCGGCGCCGACCAGATCGTCGAGATCCGGGTGCTGGAGGGCAAGATCGGCAAGATCATCGTCAAGGGCACGAAGCGCTACCGCCCCGGCGTGATCTCGGCATCGGCGGAAAAGCTGCGCGGCAAGCCGCTGCTGAAGAGCGACGTCGACACCGCGCTGCTGTATGCTCGCGATCTGCCGGGTGTCACGGTGGCATCGACGTTCCAGCCGGGCGAGAACACCGGCGACACCGACCTGGTGATGATCGCCAACGAGGCGAAACGTCCCTACAAGTTCACGCTTGGTGCCAACAACTACGGTACCGAACTTACCGGCCGCTACCGTGCACAGGCCGGACTCGAGTGGGCCAATCCGCTCGGTATCGGCGACACCTTCAACGTCAATGTGGACTACGCGCTGGACCCGAGCGACAACGTGTATGGCGCGGTGTCCTACCGTGCGCCGGCGCCAAGCGTGCCTGGCCTGAGCGCCGTGATCGGCGCCTCGCGCAACGAGCTGCAGATCAACTCCGGCTCGTTCGCCGCGCTCGACGTCAAGGGTCCCAGCTCGCTCTACTACGGTGGCATGGACTGGAAGTTCATCAACCGGGACGACCTGCAGGCACTGAGTACGCTGCATTTCATCCGTGAGGAATCCAGGCTCGACAGCCTCGGCGTCAACCTGTCGGACGAGAAGTTCAGCCTGGCCGAACTGACTTACGGGATGCTCCATACCGATCGCCGTTTCCATGGTGTCGACATCCTCCAGATCAGCCTGCGCAAGTCCATCCATGACGACTCCAGGGAGCCCGACCTGGTCAGTCCGCAGCATTCGAGAAATTTCCTGGTCGCCAAGCTCTCGTACACGCGAATGCAGTTCCTGACCAAGTCGCAGCGGCTCAACTTCAAGCTCGTCGGCCAGTACAGCAATGACGCGCTGGTCCCGCTCGAACAGTTCGCGCTGGGCGGCCCGGACAGCACCCGCGCCTATCCGATCGCCGACGCCCTGCGCGATCGCGGCTATTACACATCGCTCGAATATCACGTCGACGCACCGGGCTTCGGCGACAAGGTCTCGCCGTTCTACGGCCGCCCCTGGCGCGAGTTGCTCGAATTCCAGGTTTTCGTCGACTACGCCAAGGGCTATTCGGCGGGCGCCAACAAGTTCATCGAGCCGGAGTCGGCCACGCTCAGCGGCGTGGGCGCCGGCCTGATTTTCCGGCTGCCGCGATTCAGCCATTTCGAGTTCCATCTCAATGGTGCCGTACCCCTGGGTTCGCAGGATGCGTCCGATCACAAGGGCTACCACATCTACTCCCGCTTCAGCTTCACGTTCTGACGGATGACGACCATGAGCAAGAGCACCCACCAGCGCAAGTCGCGCACCAACGTGTGCGCGCGTTCGATCCTGGCGTCGGGCAAGGCCTTGCCCTTGCGCAGGACCTGGCCGATCAGCCTGTGCGTCGGGTTGGCCGTCGGGTCGATCGTCTTCAGCGGCGATGCGCTGGCCGGTGGTCCCACTGGCGGCGTGGTCGTCGGCGGCACGGGTTCGATCACGCAGAGCGGCAACAGCACGGTCATCAACCAGGCATCGCAGAGGCTGGCGCTGAACTGGCAGACCTTCAACGTGGGCGCCAACGAATCGGTGCTGTTCAACCAGCCGGGTCGCTCGGCGGTGGCCCTGAACCGCATCCTCGACCAGAACCCCAGCCAGATCTTCGGCCGCATCAGCTCGAACGGCCAGATCTTCCTGATCAATACCCACGGCATCATCTTCGGAGCCACCGCTCAGATGAACGTGGGCGGCCTGCTTGCCAGCACGCTCGACCTCACGCCGAACGACTTCCTCGCCGGGCACTACAACCTCAACGCGACCGGAGCCGGTGCCGGTATCGTCAACCACGGCCTGATCCAGGCCGCCAGCGGCGGTTCGATTGCCCTGGTCGGCGGCAGCGTGCTGAACGACGGGCTGATCTTCGCCAACTACGGCAAGATCAACCTCGACGGCGCCGATCATGCCGTGCTCGATTTCGACGGCAACGGCCTGATCAATATCCAGATCACCGGCGAACTGAAGCAGCGCCTGGACCAGCGCGAAGCAGCGGTCACCAACAAGGGAACCCTGCGCGCCGAAGACGGCACCGTGGTGTTGCAGGCCTCGGCGACGAAGGACCTGTTCACCGGCCTGGTCAACAACACGGGCGTCATCGACGCCAGCGGCATCAGCACCGACGGTGGCGTGGTGCGGCTGGTGGGCAATGGCGGAAACGTCGAGAGCAGCGGCAGCATCAACGTGTCCGGCGTGCATGGCGGCAGTGCGCAATTGCTGTCCGATCGGAATGTCGGCGTGACCGGCGGCAGCATCGACGCATCCGGCGTCCTCGGCGGCGGCGACATCCGCGTGGGCGGCGGCTGGCAGGGGGGCGAAGGCCTGCAGACCGCGGCAGCGACCTATGTGGCACCGGGCGCCGTGCTCAAGGCCGACGCCACGCAGCGGGGCGATGGCGGTTCGGTGGTGGTGTGGGGCAACGACGTCAACAACTTCTATGGCAGCATCAGCGCGCGCGGCGGTGCACTGGGCGGCAATGGCGGGCGGGTCGAGACCTCGTCGCATTACGGCTTGGACGTCCATGGCGGAGTGGATGCGTCGGCGCCGCAGGGCAAGGCCGGCATCTGGCTGATCGATCCTTACAACGTGACGATCAGCAGCGGCGCGGACGCCAATACCGGCACCGCGCCCAACTACACGGCAAGTGGTGCCGGTTCGGTAGTCAATGCCGGCGGAATTGGCGCGGCATTGACCGGCGGCACGAACGTATTCGTGTTCACCAACACGGCCGCCAACGGTTCCGAAACGGGCAACATCACACTGAGTGCGCCGATCAGCGCCATCGGCGCCGGCTCGCTCTACCTGGAGGCCGTCGGCAGCATCCTGCTCGACAGCACCATCACCGGCAAGAATGCCGGCAGCCCGCTCAACGTCTTCCTGTGGGCGAACTATGGCGGTGCCGCTGCCGGCACCACCTATTCGAGCAACGCAGTCTGTGCAACTTGCCAGGTAGTCATCGGCAGCACCGCCAGCGCCGGCATTACGACCTATGGCGGCAACGTCGATATCCGTACCGGCGACAACACGAATGCCGGTGGCGGGTTGCAGCTGGGCAGCAGCGGCACGATCACGGGCAGCATCAACGCGGGCAGCGGCAGCCTGAGCGTGACCAGCACAGGCATCAGCCAGCAAGCCGCCGGGGCCAGCAACATTCTGGCCGGCGCGGCGAACTTCGACGGCGGCGCGGGTGCGATATCGCTGGCCAACACGGGTAACATTTTCAGCGGCGTGGTGAGCCTCCACAACAGTGGCAGCAACGCCGTGACGCTGGACAACGGCAGCAACGCGCTGCAGTTGGGCACTTCGTCGGTGGGCAGCGGCACATTGACGGTGAATGCCGGCAGCATCACACAGAACGGTGCGATCACCCAGGCGTCGGCTGCGGGTGCAGCCAGCTTCAACGCATCCAATGCAATCACGTTGAACAATACCGGCAATTCCTTCACCGGCGCGGTGGGCCTGACCGGCAGCAACGTGAGCCTGGTGAACAGCAAGGCGACCGTGCTGGGGTCCACGACGGCGAGCGGCACGCTGAGCGTGACCAGCAACGGCGCCATGAGCCAGACCGGTGTGCTGAGCGCGACCGGCCTCGCCACGTTCACCCAGAACAGCACCACGGCCGGTGCCACGCAGGATATCGACCTCGGCAGCCAGAACAACAGTTTGCAGAATGGCGTGACGTTTGCCGCAGGTACCGGGGCAGGGATCAACAACCTGTCGCTGAAGAACACTGACGCGGCCCCCGGTACCCTGACCCTGCCGGCGAGCGTCGCGGGCAACCTGACACTGAACTACACCACGGCATCGCTGACGGCGCCGGTAGTGAGCGTGGGCGGCGTCCTGGACCTGACCGCCGCCGGCGGCATCAGGATCGGCAGCAACATCACCACGACCGGAGCGCAGGCCTATCACAGCGCGGTGACGTTGGGCTCCAACGCCACGCTGGCCACGACCAACGGCAACGTCAGCTTCGACAGCACGGTCGACAACGCCAACACCACGCCGCGCAACCTCACGGTGAATGCCGGCAGCGGCGCGGTGACGTTCGGCGGCGCGGTAGGCGGCGACGCCACCAACGGTGCGCTGGGGACGCTCGCTGTCAACAGCACAGGAACCACCAGCTTCAACGCGGCGGTGCAGGCAGCGAGCCTGACCACGAATGTCGGCGGCAGCAC
>NZ_JBEPSD010000006.1 GCF_040548735.1 Rhodanobacter soli
TGCCACCAGGCGAATGGCGAAGGCCTGCCGAACGTGTTCCCGCCGCTGGCGAAGTCGGACTTCCTGGCGGCCGACCCGAAGCGGGCGATGACCATCGTGACGCACGGGCTGACCGGCAAGATCACGGTGAACGGCCACGAGTACGATTCGGTGATGCCGCCGATGGCGCAGCTGACCGACGACGAGGTGGCGAACATCCTCACCTACGTGCTGAACAGCTGGGACAACCCGGGTGGGCAGATCAGCAAGGAAGAGGTGGCCAAGGCACGGGCCGCGGCCGCGCCTGCGGCAGCAGCGGAGCACTGAGATGCGTGCACGACTGGCACTGGCCTGGCTCGGTCTGATGCTGGCGTTCCCGGCAGCGGCGGCGGACTACGTCGCCTTGCCGGGAGGCAGTTTCAACAGCGTGTTGCCGGCCGACGGCAAGGCGGCCGCGGCGCAGGTCGCGCCGTTCCGCCTGCGCACCGAGCCGGTCACCAATGCCGAGTTTCGGGCGTTCGTGAAGGCCCATCCGCCATGGCGGCGCGACCGGGTCGCGAAGATCCTCGCCGACGAACGCTATCTCAGCCATTGGGCCGGCGCCGACGTGCTGGGCGAGCAGGCCCTGCCCAACCAGCCGGCGACCCGGGTCAGCTGGTTCGCCGCGCAGGCGTACTGCGAGAGCGAGCAGGCGCGCCTGCCGAGCTGGTACGAGTGGGAGTACGCGGCCGCGGCTGATGCCACGCGCCGCGATGCCCGTGCCGATCCGGCCTGGCGCGAAAGCATCCTGGGCTGGTACTCGCGCCCGTCCAGCAAGGCGCTGCCGGACATCGGCGGCGCGCCGAACGTCTACGGCGTGCGCGACCTCAACAACCTGGTGTGGGAATGGGTCGACGACTTCAATGCGCTGATGGTCGCCAGCGACAGCCGTGAGCAGGGCGACCCGGACCTACTGAAGTTTTGCGGCGCCGGCGCGATCAGCCTGCAGGAAAAGGAGAACTACGCGGTGCTGATGCGCATCGCGATGCTGTCCGCGCTGCAGGCCGCCGACACCACCAACAACATGGGCTTCCGTTGTGCGAAGCCCGAATGAGGCATGCGTCATGAAGCGTCTGTTGCCCCTGTTTGCGATGTTCCTGCTGCTCGGCAGCGCGCGGGCGGCCACCCCGCTCCCCGGTGACTCGGTCTACAACCTGCCGGTGCAACTGACCGACCAGGACGGTCGCCGGCAGACGCTGGCCGAGCGGCGCGGCCGGCCGCAGCTGGTGACGATGTTCTACACCTCGTGCCAGATGGTCTGCCCGATGATCATCGACAGCCTGCGGTTGACCCGCAATGCGCTGGACCCGGCCACCCGCGCCCGGATCGACCTGCTCGCGGTGAGCTTCGACCCGGCGAAGGACGACGTTGCCACGCTGAAGAGCTACGCGCAGAAGCGCAAGCTGGACCCGCGCATCTGGACCCTGGCGCGGGCCGAGCCGGCGCAGGTACGCCAGCTGTCCGGCGTGCTTGGCCTGCAGTACCGGCAGCTGCCCGACGGCGAGTTCAACCACAGCAGCGAGCTGATCCTGCTCGACGCCGACGGCCGCATCGCTGCCCGCACCACGAGGATTGGCAAGCTCGACGCCGAGTTCGTGGAAGCGATCCGCAAGGTGGTCGCCCAGCCGCAAAGCTGAGGCGACAGTCTTCCGAAGCTTGATCCATATCAGCGCGGCAAGTGCCGGCCGCGCGCAGACTTCCGGGAAAGCTTCGGGAGAATCTGCATGGGTGCCTGGTATCCGTGGATCGTGCTGGTGCACCTGGCGTGCGCCATCGTGTTCGTCGGCGCGGTGGCGTTCGAGGTGCTGGTGGTCGAGTCGCTGCACCGGCATGTCGACGCGGCCGTCATGCAGCGCATCGAGCAGGCGATCATGGCGCGGGTGCGCCGGTTCATGCCGGTGATCGTGGTGCTGCTGTTCGCCAGCGGCTTCGTGCTGTTCGACATCCGCTGCGACGGCCTGGCCTGCGTGGGCAGCCGCTTCGGCAACTGGCTGCTGCTGAAGGTGCTGCTGGCGTTCGGCGTGCTCGGCGTGTTCGTCAACGCGATGTGGGCGATGCGCCGCGGGAAGATGGACGTCTGCCGGTTCCGGCATACCCATCGCGTGGTGCTGGGCCTGATGGTCGGCATCGTCTTCCTGGCCAAGACCATGTTCTACTTGTAGCCATCCATCCACACACGAGGTGCACGATGTCGCATGTCACGTTCAAGGGCCAGCCGATCAGCGTCGACGGCCAGTTTCCCGCAGTGGGTTCGACCGCGCCGGCATTCAGCCTGGTCGGCGGCGACCTGTCCGACGTGGCGCTGTCGAGCTACGCCGGCAAGCGCAAGGTGCTGAACATCTTCCCCAGCGTCGACACCGGCGTGTGCGCCGCCTCAGTGCGCCGCTTCAACGAACTGGCCGGCCAGCTCGACAACACCGTGGTGCTGTGCATCTCGGCCGACCTGCCATTCGCGCAGGCGCGCTTCTGCGGCGCCGAGGGACTGGACCGCGTGACCAACCTGTCGCTGATGCGTGGCCGCCAGTTCCTCAACGACTACGGCGTGGCGATCGCCAGCGGCCCGCTGGCCGGGTTGGCCGCACGCGCGGTATTGGTGCTGGACAAGCACGACAAGGTGATCCACGCCGAACTGGTCAGCGAAATCGGCCACGAGCCGAACTACGACGCGGCGTTGAAAGCGCTGGGCTGATTGCTCTCGCCCTGCGCTGCCTGCCGGCTCGCGTCAGCGACTGATACCCACGATCGGCACGCCGAACGGCTGCGCCTGCGGATGCAGGCCCAGGCCCAGCTTGAGGCTGCGGCCGATGCGTTCGGCGTATTCCAGCATCAGCGCGGCGCCGGCTTCGTCCAGTTCCTCGGTACAGGTCTCGCGCCACAGCGCGAGCCAGCGGTCGAAGTGTTCGGCGCGGATCGGATGCGGCCGGTGCGCGCCCATCGGGTTGCCGCGATAACTGCCCGCACGCAACGCCACCGAGGCCCAGAACGAGGTCAGCAGGCGCTTGTGTTCGTCCCAGTCGTGCACGGCCGCGTTGAAGATCGGGCCGAGCTGCGGCTCGCGCCGCACCTTCTCGTAAAAACGGTCGACCAGCCTGGCGATGGCCGGCTCGTCCAGGGGTGACGGTGGGTTCATGCGGGACATTGTGGATCCGTGCGCGGAACGATGTGCAAGTTTGCCGGCAACAAAAACGCATCCGGCCACGAGCAGCCGGATGCGTCGCTGGTCCGGGAAGCTTACTTGCCCAGGCTCAGCGTGCCCTTCATCAGCGCGGCGTGGCCGGGGAAGGTGCAGAAGTAGGCGTACTGCTCGCCGGCCTTCAGCTTGGCCACGTCGATCGTGGCGGTGTCGGATTCGCCGCCGCCGATCAGCTTGGTGTGCGCGATGATGCGGGCGTCGCCCGGCTTCTCGTAGCTGTTGGCGGCGCCGGCCTTCATGCCGTCGGCGATCACGCCGGCCTCGTCGGCGCTGTGCGACAGCACCCAGTTGTGGCCCATCGCGGTGACCGGCAGCTTGCCGGTGTGCTTCAGGGTGACCTTGAAGGTCTTGCAGGTCTTCGGCACGGTGATGGTCTTCTGGTTGAACTGCATGGCGTCGCTGCCTTCGATGGTGGTCGCGCATTCGGCGGCCATCAGCGGGGTGGAGAGCAGGCCGAGCAGGGCAATGGCAATCAGTTTGCGCATCATGATGTGTTGCTCCTTGGGGATGGGGTTAGGCTCAGGTAAATTCTGCGGTGGCGGCGCGCGGCGGGCACTGATCTGGATCATGGCCGCGGCACCGGCTGTCATCGACACTGTAGCCAGCGCCGACGGGTGTCGGAAGGAGGCACGATGACGCACGTCGTCACCGAAAACTGCATCAACTGCAAGCACACCGATTGCGTCGAGGTATGTCCGGTGGACTGCTTCCACGAAGGGCCGAACTTCCTGGTGATCGACCCGGACGAGTGCATCGACTGCACGCTGTGCGTGGAGGAGTGTCCGGTCGGCGCGATCTTCCCCGAGCTCGACGTGCCGGCGGGGCAGGAGATCTTTCTCTCGATCAATGCCGAGCTGGCGCGCGAGTGGCCGGTGCTGACCAGCAAGATCCCGTCGATGGAAGATGCCGCAAAGTGGGACGGCGTACCGGACAAGCTGCCGCTGCTGAAACGGTAGGCACAAAAAAGCCCGCATCTGCGGGCTTTTTTGCTCTCATGCGACCTGGCGGCTTACTTCGCCACCACCCGCACCATCTCCAGGCACTTGTTCGAGTAGCCCCACTCGTTGTCGTACCAGCTGACCAGCTTGACGAAAGTGTCGTCCAGCGCGATGCCGGCCTCGGCGTCGAAGATCGAGGTGCGCGCGTCACCGCGGAAATCGGTGGCGACGACCTTGTCCGTGGTGTAGCCGAGGATGCCCTTCAGCGCGCCCTCGCTCTGCGCCTTCATCTCCGCGCAGATCTCCGCGTAGGTCGCGGGCTTTTCCAGCTCGACGGTGAGGTCGACCACCGACACGTCGGAGGTCGGCACGCGGAAGCTCATGCCGGTGAGCTTCTTGTTGAGTTCGGGGATCACCACGCCGACGGCCTTGGCGGCGCCGGTGGAGGAGGGAATGATGTTCTCCAGGATGCCGCGGCCGCCGCGCCAGTCCTTGTTGCTCGGGCCGTCGACGGTCTTCTGCGTGGCGGTGGCGGCATGCACGGTGGTCATCAGGCCGCGCTTGATGCCCCACTTGTCGTGCATGACCTTGGCGATCGGCGCCAGGCAATTCGTGGTGCAGCTGGCGTTGGAGATGATCGCCTCGCCCTTGTAGGTCTTGTCGTTGACGCCGTAGACGAACATCGGCGTGTCGTCCTTCGACGGCGCCGACAGGATCACCTTCTTCGCGCCCGCATCCAGGTGCTTCTGCGCGGTTTCCTTGGTCAGGAACAGGCCGGTGGATTCGATCACCACGTCGGCGTTCACTTCGTTCCACTTCAGGTTGGCCGGGTCGCGTTCCTGGGTCAGGCGGATGCGCTTGCCGTTGACCAGCAGGTGGCCGCCATCGACCTTCACGTCGCCCTTGAAGCGGCCATGCACCGAGTCGTAGCCCAGCATGTAGGCAAGGTAGTCCGGCTCCAGCAGGTCGTTGATCGCCACGATCTCGATGTCGTTGCCGAAATTCTGCACGGCTGCACGCAGCACGTTGCGACCGATGCGGCCAAAGCCGTTGATGCCGACCTTGATGGTCATGAGGGAACGTCCTCCTGAGGGCAATTGGGAATGTTGCGACGATGGATGGCCGCCGCGGGCCGCGGTGCCGGTGTTTCAACCGTGAAATCTTACAATGAAAGCGTCCGGATGGCCCGCGCCCGATTGTCGCTGTGGCAGACTGCGGCCTTTGCGCCGGCAGTCATCATGTCCTTCTCCAGTCGTTCGCTTGCCTTCGTGGCCGTCTTGTTCGCGGTCGCGCCGTCGGCCCAGGCCTGGGGGCCGCTCGGCCACAGCGTGGTCGCCGAGCTGGCGCAACGGCACCTGGATCCGGCCGCCGAGGCCGAGCTGGAGCGCCTGCTGGCGCCGGAACACACGCAGCGCCTGGCCGACGTCGCCAACTGGCCCGATCAGATCCAGGATGATCCGGCGCGCGCCGCGTTGTGGAAGCAGACGCGTGGCCAGCACTACGTCAATTTCCGCGGCGGCAGCGCTTGCGGCTACGTGCCGCCGCGCGACTGCCGCGACGGCCGCTGCGTGGTGGCCGGCCTGCAGTATTACGTCAGCGTGCTCGGCGATCGCAGCAAGCCGGACAGCGCACGCCGCGAGGCGCTGAAGTTCGTGGTGCATTTCGTCGGCGACGTCCACCAGCCGCTGCATGCCGGATACCGCGACGACAAGGGCGGCAATACGTACCAGGTGCAGTTCGACGGCAGGGGCAGCAACCTGCACAAGGTATGGGATTCGGGACTGCTGTCCAGCCGCGGGCTCGACTGGCAGGCCTATGCGCAGGCGCTGGATTCGGCGGTGCCGGTGAACCTGCCGGCGCCGATCGCGCCGCTGGACAACCCTTACGCGCAATGGGCGGAAGAGTCCTGCCGGATCACCGCCGAGCGCGGCTTCTATCCGGCCGGGCACGAGATCGACCCGGCCTACGTCAGGGCCGAGCTGCCGGTGGCCGAGCTGCGCCTGCGCCAGGCCGGCCGGCGGCTGGCGGCCGTGCTCAACCTCGCCCTGGCGCGCTAGCTCGAAGGCGCGGTCTGCGCGCCAGCGCACATCGACGGCATGCATACGAATGCAGGGTGGTGGCGCGCCGCGCGGCATCTGTTAGCCTCGGCACATGAACGAGAATCCTCTGCGCCGCACCAAGATCGTCGCCACCCTGGGCCCCGCCACCGACGTGCCGGGCATGCTCGAACGGATCATCGCCGAAGGCGTCAACGTGGTCCGCCTGAACCTCTCGCACGGACAGCCGGACGATCACCGCGCGCGCGCCAATGCGGTGCGTGCGGCGTCGGTGGCCGCCGGACGCGAAGTCGGCATCCTGGCCGACCTGCAGGGGCCGAAGATCCGCATCGAGACGTTCGCCAGCGGGCCGGTGGAGCTCGTCGACGGGGCGTCGTTCGTGCTGGATTGCCGCCCCGACGCGCCGCCCGGCGACGTGGGCCGCGTCGGCGTCAGCTATTACGGCCTGCCGCACGACGTGCACGCCGGCGACGTGCTGCTGCTGGACGACGGCCTGATCGCGCTGTCCGTGCAGGAAGTGGCCGGCGCCGAGGTGCGCTGCACGGTGCTGGTCGGCGGCAAGCTGTCCAACCGCAAGGGGCTCAACCGGCAGGGCGGCGGGCTATCGGTGACGGCGCTGTCGGACAAGGACAAGGCCGACATCAAGCTGGCCGCCGAGATCGGCGCGGATTTCCTCGCCGTGTCGTTCGTGCGTTCGGCCGAGGACATGCACCAGGCGCGCCGGCTGCTGCACGAAGCGGGCGGCGACGCGGCGCTGGTGGCGAAGATCGAGCGCGCCGACGCGATCCCGGTGCTGGGCGAGATCATCGACGCCTCCGACGTGGTGATGGTGGCGCGCGGCGACCTGGGCGTGGAGATCGGCGACGCCGAACTGCCCGGCCTGCAGAAGAAGATCATCCGCGAGACGGTGCAGCGCAACCGCGCGGTGATCACCGCCACGCAGATGCTGCAGTCGATGGTGCGCTCGCCGATCCCGACCCGCGCCGAGGTGCTGGACGTGGCCAACGCGGTGATCGACGGCACCGACGCGGTGATGCTGTCGGAAGAAACCGCGGCCGGCGCGCACCCGGACAAGGCGATAGCGGCGATGCGCCGGATCTGCCTCGGCGCC
Source organism: Rhodanobacter soli (assembly GCF_040548735.1). Lineage (NCBI taxonomy): Bacteria > Pseudomonadati > Pseudomonadota > Gammaproteobacteria > Lysobacterales > Rhodanobacteraceae > Rhodanobacter > Rhodanobacter soli. The sequence continues at coordinate 7,318 of NZ_JBEPSD010000006.1, forward strand.
GAGCGCCAGTTCGAGCCGAAGGAGGATCTGGCCAGCGCCAGCCACCACATGAACCGCACCGACCAGGCAATCGCGCTGGCCGCGATGGTGCTGGCCGGCCAGCTCGGCGTGCGGGCTATCGTGGCGCTGACCGAATCCGGCGCCACCGCCCAGTGGCTGTCGCGCTATCGCAGCGCGGTGCCGATCTACGGCATGTCGCCGTCGGCCGCCGCGCGCCGTCGCATGCAGGTGCTGCGCGACGTGCAGCCGGTGGAGTTCAGTCACGGCGAGAAGCAGAGCATGGCCGCCTCCACCCGCGCCGCGGTGCGGCTGCTGTTCGAGCAGGGCAAGCTGGTCGAGGGCGACAGCGTGGTGATCACCTACGGCGACCGCATCGGCCACGTCGGCGGCACCAACACGCTGAAGCTGCTCTGGGTCGGCCCCGGCGGCACGGTCGAGAGCCTGCGCGACCTGTGATGGCTGACGCGCGGCTGTCCGGCGCGTCGGGCGTTGACTGGTGCCGGGCGGCAATGCCGCTACACTTCGTTCCGTCACCCCGGCCCAGGAGAACGCCATGAAGTCCATGTCCCGCCTGTTTCGTCAGGGCCTTTTGCTGGCACTGGCGCTGGGCTTCGTCACGCCGGTGCTGGCGCAGGTGCGCAAGATCGACCAGCAGGACCTGTACCGCTACTGGATCCTGCTCAATACCAAGGTGAAGATGGATGTGCCCAACAGCGGGCTGAACCTGGACAAGCCCGGCTGCGCGGCGGTGACCTATACGGTGGGCTCCGACGGCGTGCCGATGAACGTGCAGGTGGTCAAGGTGGCGCCGAAGAGCGATCTCGGCCCGGCGGCGCGCAGCGCGGTCTCCAATTTCCGCTACGGCCCGTCGCTGACCAACCGCATCGGCGAGCCGGTCGCCACCTACTACGTCGTGCCCTTCAACGCGCCGAAGGATCCGGCCCAGCGCCAGCAATTGATGGACCAGTGCAAGCTGCCCGGCTACGCCCCCTGAGCCGGTGCAGTCCGGCCGCGCTGCGCCTTGGCGCTTGCGGCCGCCGATCTGGCCTATAATCGCCGTTTTGAACCGCGCCGCTTCGGCCCCGAGGCGGCTTCCATCTTGTGCGGGCGGGCTACGCCCCGGCACCACGGAGTCGTCATGAGTATTGAAGATCTCGAAAGCATCGCCCTGGCGATGGTCGCGCCCGGCAAGGGCATCATCGCCATCGACGAGTCGACCAACACCATCAAGAAGCGCTTCGAGGCCGTCGGCATCGAGAACACCGAGGAAAATCGTCGCGCCTACCGCGAGCTGCTGTTGACCACGCCGGGCCTGAACGAGCACATCTCCGGCGCGATCCTGTACGACGAGACGATCCGCCAGTCGACGAAAGACGGCGTGCCGTTCACCCAGGTCATGAAGAAGGCCGGCATCATTCCCGGCATCAAGGTCGACAAGGGCCCGCAGCCGCTGGCCGGCTTCCCCGGCGACGTGGTCACCGAAGGCCTCGACGGCCTGCGCGAGCGCCTGCAGGAGTACGTCAAGCTGGGCGCCCAGTTCGCCAAGTGGCGTGCGGTGATCAACATTTCCGAAGAGAACCCCAGCTCCACCGCGATCGAGGCGAACTGCCACGTGCTGGCCCGTTACGCCGCGCTGTGCCAGGAAGCCGGCCTGGTGCCGATGGTCGAGCCCGAGGTGATCATGGACGGCGACCACAGCATCGAGGTGAGCTACGAAGTGCACGAAGCCGTGCTGCGCAGCCTGTTCAACGCGTTGTACGAGCAGAACGTGATGCTGGAAGGCACCATCCTGAAGGTCAGCATGGTCATCCCGGGCAAGGATTCGGACGAGCAGGCCGACGTCGAGGAAGTCGCCGAAGCCACCGTGCGCGTGCTGAAGTCCACCGTGCCGGCCTCGCTGCCGGGCATCGTGTTCCTCTCCGGCGGACAGACCGACGAGCAGTCCACCGCCCACCTCAACGCGATGAACCGCATGGGCCCGCACCCGTGGCCGCTGTCGTTCTCCTACGGCCGCGCCATGCAGCAGGCGGCGTTGAAGCTGTGGTCGAAGGACATGAAGGCGAACTACGCTGATGCGCAGAAGACCGTGCACGCCCGCGCGCGTGATAACGGCTTGGCCGCGCTGGGGCAGTGGAACGGCTGATTGCCGCACCGCCAGCGCAACGAAGAACGGGCGCCTTTCGGCGCCCGTTCCGTTTTCATCGCGCACATCCCTGTGCGCCACTCAACTTTGGTATGGCGTGGATCAGAAGCGGTATTCCGCGCTGACCGAGACCATGTCGGTGCTCAGGTTCACCCGGTCCTTCTTCGCGTCGTAGTAGTCGTAGTTCAGGCCGAGGCTGACGTTGTTGCTGAAGTCGTAGCCCACACCGGCGCCGGCGTACCAACTGGTGTCGTCCAGCCCCTTGCGCACCGGGTTGGCGTCGTTGCTGAGGCCGTGGCCCTTCCAGCCGTAGATGCCGGTGCGCGCGCTGACGTACCAGTTCGGGCTGACGTTGAAGTGGCCGTTCACGCCGGCAGTCCAGCCGTGCAGCTGGGATTTGTTGTCTGCCACAACCGGCTGGCTGTTGAAGATGTTCTTCGCGTGGATGTTGCCCAGGTCGTTGTAGCCCACCTCGGCGCCCAGTGCGACCGACGGGTTCAGCGCCCAGCGGTAGCCGCCGTTGATGCCGTAGCCGGTGTCGTGGTCGTCATACGGGCCATGGTTGAGCGAGGTCTGGCCGACATTGCCATTGATGAACCAACCGCCATTCTGGGTCGGCGCACTCTGCGCGAACACGGCGGGAACGGCCAGCAGGCCGGCGGAAGTGAAGGCGAGGGCGAGCAGGGTCTTTTTCATTTTCATGGGAAGCTTCTCCGGTTGTTGTCATGGCAGTCGGCCCAGAGGGGGAGTGGCCGCTGCTGAAAGTGCGCTGCCCAATCAGGCGGCGACACTTGAACACTTAGATGGGACGCTGGCCGAAAGATTCAATACCGATAAGTTCAGTATTAAGCCAACGTTAATCCGGGACGAGACGGCGAGGAAACCCCCGCCCTCTCGCGTACCTGGGTCAGAAGCGGTATTCGGCCGTCAGCGAGGCCGTATCGGTGGACAGGCTGATGCCGTCCTTCTTGGCGTGGTAGTAGTCGTACGCCAGACCCACGCCGAAATGGCTGTTGATGTCGTAGCCCACGCCGGCGCCGGCGTAGTAGTCGACCTTGTCCAGATCGTGCCGGTTGATGTCCTGGTTGGCGTAACCGTGACCCTGCCAGCCGTAGACGCCCGTACGTCCGCTGACGTACAGGCCCTGCCAGACATTGATCTTGCCGTTCACGCCGGCGGTCCAGCCGCGCAGGGCATTGCGCTGATCCTTCAGGTTGACGGGATTGTCGTTGAACGCATTCTTCAGCTTGAAGTTGCCGAGGTCGTTGTAGCCGACATCCACGCCGAGCCCGAGATCCTCGCCGACCTTCCAGCGGTAGCCGCCGTTGATGGCGTAGGTCGTCGGGTGGTCGTTATACGGGCCCTTGTTCACATGGGCCTGACCCACGCTGCCGTCGATGAACCAGTTGCCGCTGCCGATGGCTTGGCCCGGCTGGTAATTGCCGGTGGTCGGGGCGGTGCTGTCGCTGATCGCCGGAGCGGGCGTGCTGTCCTGCGCCAGGGCGGGCAGGGTGCACAAGGCGGTGGATGCGATGGCGAGGGCAATGAGCGTCTTTTTCATGGGGAACTCCTCTTGTATTGAACCGGGCCGCGGATCGTGGGGACGACGCGCGCGGTCGGGCAGCGCCTGGGGATGGTTCTGCGGGGCGTATTACTAGCGGGGCGATGCTGAAGCTCGCTGAACCGTGGAGGCCGGGGTTAAGCGCTTATTAATCCCGCCGCCACGAGCGACAGCCGGAGGGCATATCGGCGACAATGGGCGCTTTTGCACCCTCCGGAGACTGCCCGATGACCACCCGCCGCGAACTCGCCAATGCCGTGCGAGCCCTTGCCATGGACGCCGTGGAAGCGGCCAAATCCGGTCATCCGGGCATGCCGATGGGCATGGCCGACATCGCCGAAGTGCTGTGGAACGACTTCCTGCACTTCAATCCGGCCAACCCGCAGTGGTTCAACCGCGACCGCTTCGTGCTGTCCAACGGCCACGGTTCGATGCTGCAGTACGCGCTGCTGCACCTGACCGGTTTCGACCTGCCGATGGAGCAGTTGAAGCGCTTCCGCCAGCTGCATTCGAAGACCGCCGGCCACCCGGAAGCCAGCGAAACGCCGGGAGTGGAGACCACCACCGGTCCGCTCGGCCAGGGCCTGGCGAATGCGGTCGGCTTCGCGCTGGCGGAAAAAGTGTTGGCGGCGCATTTCAACCGCGACGGGCATGACATCGTCGATCACCACACCTACGTCTTCCTCGGCGACGGCTGCCTGATGGAAGGCATCTCGCACGAAGTCGCCTCGCTGGCCGGCACCTGGCAGCTCGGCAAACTGGTGGCGATCTACGACGACAACGGCATCTCGATCGATGGCGAAGTGCACGGCTGGTTCACCGACGACACGCCGGCGCGCTTCGAGGCGTACGGTTGGAACGTGATCCGCGGCGTCGACGGGCATGACGCCGAGGCGATCAAGCGTGCGCTTCTTCAGGCGACGAGCCAGAGCGAAAAGCCCACGCTTGTCTGTGCCAAAACCGTGATCGGTTTTGGGGCGCCGAACAAGCAGGGCAAGGAAGAAAGCCACGGTGCGGCGCTCGGCAAGGACGAGATTGCCGCTGCCCGCGAACAGCTGGGCTGGCATCACGCGCCGTTCGAGATTCCCGCCGAGATTTACGCCGGCTGGGATCACAAAAAGTCAGGTAATGAAGCCGAGCAGGCCTGGAACGATGCGTTCGCAAAGTACGCCGCCGCGCATCCGGAACTGGCCGCCGAGTTCAAGCGTCGCCTCGCCGGCGAGTTGCCGGCCGACTGGCCGGAGAAGTCGCGGGCGTACATCGCGAAGCTGCAGGCCGAAGGTCCGGAAGTGGCTTCGCGCAAGGCCTCGCAGATGAGCCTGGACGCGTTCGGCCCGCTGTTGCCGGAACTGATCGGCGGCTCGGCCGACCTGGCCGGCTCCAACCTCACCAAGTGGAAGGGCAGCCTCGACGCCGCCACTGGCAACAGTGCGGGCGGCAAGGGCAACTACGTCTACTACGGCGTGCGCGAGTTCGGCATGACCGCAATCGCCAATGGCCTGGCCCTGCATGGTGGCTTCATTCCGTATGACGCCACCTTCCTGGTGTTTTCCGATTACGCGCGCAACGCGGTGCGCATGAGCGCGCTGATCCCGGCGCACGCGATCCACGTCTACACGCACGACTCGATCGGCCTGGGCGAGGACGGCCCGACCCATCAGCCGGTCGAGCACATGGCGTCGCTGCGCTACATCCCGAACAACCAGCTGTGGCGTCCGTGCGACGCGGTGGAGTCGGCGGCGTCGTGGAAGGCGGCGATCGAGCGCAAGGGCGCGCCGTCCTGCCTGATCTTCTCGCGGCAGAACCTCAAGCACCAGCAGCGCAGCGAACAGCAGGTCGCCGACATCCTGCGCGGCGGCTATGTGCTGTCCGATCCGCTGGACACGAAATTCCAGGCGATCCTGATTGCCACCGGTTCGGAAGTGGAGCTGGCGATGGAAGCCTCGCGCGCGCTGGCACAACGGGGCGTGGCCGTGCGCGTCGTGTCGATGCCGTGCACCGAGGTGTTCGACGCGCAACCGCTGGAATACCGCGAAGGCGTGCTGCCGCTCTGGTGCCGCGCCCGCGTGGCGGTGGAAGCGGCCACCGCCGACTTCTGGCGCAAGTACGTGGGCTTGGACGGCGAAGTGGTCGGCATGACCACGTTCGGCGCCTCCGCTCCTGCGCCGCAGCTGTTCGAGCACTTCGGTTTCACCGTCGCCCACGTCGTCGACGCGGTGAAGCGCGTCGTGCGCTGAGCGCGGGTTCGGTTCCTTACATCCACAAAAAAGCCGCGGCACGCCGCGGCTTTTTTGTGTGTACCGACAAGCTCAGGCGAGCAACAGCCCGGCCAGTTCATCCGGCGTCGCCGCAATGGCATGAGCCCCCGCCTGCTCCAGTTCCGCGCGGTCGCCGAAACCCCACAGCACGCCGAAGCCGCGTACCCGGTTGGCCACGGCGCCGTCGATGTCGAAGTGGCGGTCGCCGATCATCACCGTGTCGGCCGGGTCGGCGCCAAAATCCGCCAGCGCTTCGCCGATCATCGTGGCCTTCTCGCTGTGTGCGCTGTCCGGGTGTGGGCCATACAGGCGCAGGAACGCGTCGCCGAACGGCAGGTGGGCGATGATCGGGGCGGCGTGGCGGTGCGGCTTACTGGTAACGACGGCAAGCTGGTGGCCAGCGCCGCGCAACCGTTCGATCAATAGCTCGATGCCCGGATAGATTTCATGCTCGCGCCAGCCGAGCGTGTTGAAGCGCTCGTGGTAGTACGCCACCGCCGCCTCGATGCGTTCGGCGTCATGGTCCAGCAGCGGTGCGAAGCTGTGCCGCAGCGGCGGGCCGATCCAGCGGCGCAGTTCCTCGTGCGCCGGCGCCGGCACGTCCAGCCGTGCCAGGGCATGCTTCACGCAGGCGGTGATGCCGTGCTCGGAATCGATCAGGGTACCGTCGAGGTCGAACAGGCAGAGCATTACTTGGCGGCTCGCGCCTTCAACGCGGTGACCGCCGGCAGTTCCTTGCCTTCGAGGAATTCGAGGAAGGCGCCGCCGCCGGTGGAGATATAAGACACCTTGTCGGCAATGCCGTACTTGTCGACCGCGGCCAGGGTGTCGCCGCCGCCGGCGATCGAGAACGCCTTCGACGCGGCGATCGCCCGTGCCAGCGTCTCGGTGCCCTTGCCGAACGCGTCGAACTCGAACACGCCGACCGGGCCGTTCCACACCACGGTGCCGGCCTTGGCGATCAGGGCAGCATAGAGTTCGGCGGTCTGCGGACCGATGTCGAGGATCATCTCGTCATCGCCGACCTGGTCGACCGGTTTCACCGTGGCTGGCGCCTGGGCGGAGAACGCCGGCGCCACCACCACGTCGACCGGCATCGGCACTTCGGCGCCGCGGCGTTTGGCGTCGGCCAGCACCTTCTTCGCAGCGTCGATCAGATCGGGCTCATACAGTGAATTGCCGACCGAGTGGCCCATCGCGGCGATGAAGGTGTTGGCGATGCCGCCACCCACGATCAGCTGGTCGACCTTGCCGATCAGGTTGTCCAGCAGGGTCAGCTTGGTCGACACCTTGGAGCCGGCCACGATCGCCAGCAGCGGATGCGCCGGGTGCTCCAGCGCCTTGCCCAGCGCATCGAGTTCGGCGCTCAGCAGCGGGCCGGCCGCGGCGACCGGGGCGTACTTGATCACGCCATGGGTGGAGGCCTGGGCGCGGTGCGCGGTGCCGAACGCGTCCATCACGAAGACGTCGCACAGCGCGGCATATTTCTTCGCCAGCGTGTCGTCGTCCTTGCCCTCGCCGACGTTCATGCGGCAGTTTTCCAGCAATACCACGTCGCCCGCGGCCACCTCCACGCCGTTGACCAGGTAGTCGGCCACCAGCCGCACCGGCTGGTCCAGCTTGCTGCTCAGCCACAGCGCCACCGGCGCCAGCGAGGAGTCGGCGTCGAACTGGCCTTCCTTCGGCCGGCCCAGGTGCGACATCACCATCACTTTCGCGCCGGCGTCGCGGGCGGCCCGGATGGTGGGCAGGGCGGCGTCGAGGCGCTGGGTCGAGGTGATCTGGCCGCGGTCGTCGATCGGCACGTTCAGGTCTTCGCGGATCAGCACGCGCTGGTCGCGCAAATCGAGGTCGTTCATGCGGATGACTGACACGGCGGAACTCCGGTAGTGGGTCGGGAACGGCCCGGGTGGGCGGTAACCGCCTATTGTCCGGTCCGCCGGGTACCGATGCAAACGCGATGGGCCGGGGTGCGCATTGCGGCGCGCCATGTGCCCGGTCCACACTGTGGCAAACTGCAGTTATCCGTCAGGGGGGATGGCTCATGGCTAGCGGGTTGGTGCTCTACGGCTACTGGCGTTCCAGTGCCGCGTATCGTGTGCGCATCGCGCTGAATCTGAAGGGCTTGAGTTACGAAACGCGGCCGGTGCACCTGGTGCGCGACGGCGGCGAGCAGCATGCGCCGGACTATCGCGTGCTCAATCCCCAGGAACTGGTGCCTTGCCTGTGCGACGGCGACCGGGTGATCACCCAGTCGCTGGCGATCATGGAATACCTCGACGAGATGCACCCGGAACTGGAGACGGCCCTGCTGCCGGTCGATGCGCGCGGGCGCGCCCAGGTGCGCGCGCTGGCGATGGCGGTGACCTGCGACATCCACCCGCTGGGCAACCTGCGCGTCCTGCAGCAGCTCGAGGCGCAGTTCGGCGCCAGCGAAGAACAACGCGCGGAGTGGTCGCGGCACTGGATCGGTACGGGCTTCCGGGCGATCGAGGTGATGCTGGGCGACAACGTGGCGACCGGTCGTTATTGCCACGGCGAAACGCCGAGCATGGCCGATGCCTGCCTGATACCGCAGGTGTACAACGCGCTGCGCTGCAAACTGCCGATGGACGACTACCCGACCATCTCGCGCATCTACCGGTCCTGCAACGAGCTGGAAGCGTTCCAGCGCGCGGCGCCGGAAGCGCAGCCGGACGCCCCATGAGCAGAAGTGAGTGAGCAGGAGTGAGGAACCAGGGCGGCTTGCATCGCTCTTTTCCCGCTTCTGACCACTCGTTTCTCAGAAGCCCATGCCGTACGGGTCGTTGCCGACCAGTTCCTCGTCGTTGGAACCGCCTTCGGCGAGACGGATCTTCAGCGCCAGGCCGTCGCGCGAGTCGGACTTGTTGAGTGCCTCCTCCAGCTCCACGCGGCCGTCCTTGTACAACCGGTACAGCGACTGGTCGAAGGTCTGCATGCCTTCCTGCAGGCTGCGGTCCATCGCTTCCTTGATCTCGTGGATCTGGCCGCGGCGGATCATGTCGCGGATCAGCGGGGTGTTCAGCAGCACCTCGGCGGCCGGGATGCGGCGGCCGTCCTTGCCGATCACCAGGCGCTGGCTGATCACCGCGCGCAGGTTCAGCGCCAGGTTCATCAGCACGTTCTTGTGCGCCGATTCGGGGAAGAAGTTGAGGATGCGCTCCAGCGTCTGGTCGGCGTTGTTGGAATGCAGCGTGGCCAGGCACAGGTGGCCGGTTTCGGAGAACGAGATCGCCGCCTCCATCGTGTCGGTGTCGCGGATCTCGCCGATCATGATCACGTCCGGCGCCTCGCGCATCGCGTTCTTCAGCGCCTCGTGGTAGCTGTGCGTGTCCAGCCCCACTTCGCGCTGGTTGACGATCGACTTCTTGTGCCGGTGCAGGTACTCGATCGGGTCCTCGATGGTGAGGATGTGCCCGGACGAATTGGTGTTGCGCTGGTCGATCATCGCCGCCAGCGTGGTCGACTTGCCCGAACCGGTGGCGCCGACCACCAGGATCAGGCCGCGCGGCTCCATGATCAGGTCACGGAAGATGCCGGGCAGCTGCAGCTGGTCGATGCTGGGGATCTCGCTCTTGATCGCGCGGATCACCATGCCCACTTCGCCGCGCTGCTTGAACACGTTGATGCGGAAACGACCGGCTTCCTTCACCGCCAGCGCCATGTTCAGCTCCAGGTCGCGTTCGAACTGCGGAACCTGGCCTTCATCCATCAGCGAATAGGCGATCTTCTTGACCATGCCGCCGGGCAGGCCGGTATTGCCCAACGGATACAACTTGCCCTCGACCTTGATATTCACCGGAGCGCCGGTGGACAGGAACATGTCCGACGCGCCCTTGTCTACCATAAGCTTGAGGAAGTAACCGATGTCCACGAATGACCCCTGTTTGCGAAAATGCGCGTTGCAATGATGGATTATGCCCGCCCACAATACGCTGCGACACACCATGAGGAATGTGATGTACATCTTTTCCCCGCCGGCCGGATCCCCGCGCCGTATCCGCACGGCCATGGCCATCCTGGTGCTGGCCCTGACGCTGGCCGGCTGCGCCTCGGTACCGCCGCCGAATGACTCGATGAATCAGGCGCAGAACCAGCTGCAGATGGCCCGCGATGCAGGCGCGGCGGACTATGCGCCGGTCGACCTGGGCTTTGCGCAGGACAAGTTCCAGCAGGCGCAGGCGGCGATGGCCGAGCGCAAGTACGCCGATGCGGCGAGCCTGGCCGAAGAGTCGCGGGCCGATGCCGAGCTGGCTCAGGCCAAGGCCCGCCTGGGCGCGGCACGGGCGCAGATCCAGAGCAAGGTGCAGGAAAACACCCGCTTGCGTCAGGAGGGCGAACAGGCTGCGGCAGCCGCCCGGACGCAGGACGCGGCCCCGGCACAACCCTCGTCCAGCGCACCGCCGACCGAGGACATGCCGGCGCCGTCGTCGTCGATCCTGTCCACGCCGCCAGCCGACGGTTTCCAGACCGTGCCCGACACCGTCCAGCAACCTGCCGCGAACTCCCAGGGAGGCCAGCCATGAAGCGCTCCACTGCCATTCTTGCCGCGATCACGCTGGCACTGGCCAGCCTCGGCACGGCACACGCCCGGCAGGACGACATCGACATCAACCGCCTGACCGGCAGCCTCAACCAGCTTGCCAACGATCCCGGCATGGGCAATTACGCGCAGGCCGAACAGGCGCGCGCCCGCGACGCGATCAACCGGCTGGCCCAGGCCAGCTCGCGCGAGCGGCCGCACGCGCTGTACCTGGCCGAACGCCGGGTCGACCTGGCCAAGACCGCTGCGCAACTGCAGGACGCCCAGATCAAGCTGACCCAGCTCGATCGCGAGCACGACCAGATCCTGCTCGAGAACAGCCGGCGCGATGCGGAACTGGCGCGGCGCGAACTGGAACGCCAGCGCCTGCAATACCAGCTGGCGCAGGAAGAATCCGCGCGGCTGCAGGCGCAGGGGCTGGAATACTCGCAGGCCGCCGAGCAGGCGCGTGCCGAAGCCGATCGCGCGAAAAAGCTGGCGGCGGCGCAGAGCAAGGTGGCCAGGGCCGCCCGTCGTCAGGCTGAGCTGGCCGCCCAGGCGGCCAAGGCGATGCGTTCGCAGATGGAAGACGCCGACAAGCCGGCCAAGGCGACCCCGGATACGTCGAAACAGCACCCCTGAGGCACGCCCGACAGGGCGCCTCGCGCGCCCTGTCGACCTTTCGGGCCGGGTTCGTCCGGGCTATACGCAGCCAAATGTAAAATGCTGTTTTGACAGCTTTTTCACGAAAACCTCCGGGGTTCCGTGAAGGGTCCTCGAAAGGCTTGCAGCCCCCTGACCGGGGGAGTAGGGTCAAAGCCCCACGAGGCATCCAGGCCTTGTGGGTCACTGACCCGAACCATGCGCTTATCCCACGTTTCCATGCTTCCCCTGCGTCCCGGTCATCCGGCGTGGGTGGTGGGGTGCGCGCATGCGTTCACCGTCTGCGGATGCTTCCTGTCGCATCCGCACGTCAACTCGCGAGGAGGTCGGATCATGTTTGAAAACCAGCAGCGTGACGATGTCGAGGCATTGATGAAGGCCGATGCCGAATTCCGGCGGCTCTACCAGCACCACCGTGAACTCGACAGCAAGGTGCACGACGCCGATATCGGCGTACTGCCCATCGACGACGTCACTCTCGCCAGCATGAAGAAGGAGAAATTGCTGGCCAAGGCGCGACTCGAGCGCATGTGGACGGATCGGGCGCATCTGATCCACTGATACTGCTGTTTCACGTGAACGCGGCCCCGGGCCTTTCCCTGTATCGGGAAGGGTGCCGGGGCCGCCGCGTTTGCGGCGACCGGCCGGGCCGACCGGTTATCATGGCGATCCTGCAGCGGCGGTATCGCCCGACGCTGCTCCCGAAGCGACGGAGCCCCCATGACGGTCCACCAGAGTGTCCTCGAATTGATCGGACGTACCCCGATGGTGCGCGCGCAGCGCCTGGACACTGGGCCGTGCGAGCTGTTCCTCAAGCTCGAGAGCGCCAACCCCGGCGGTTCGATCAAGGACCGCATCGGCCTGTCGATGATCGAGGGCGCCGAGAAGGACGGCCGCATCCGCCCGGGTGACATCCTGGTCGAAGGGACCGCCGGCAACACCGGCCTGGGCCTCGCGCTGGTCGCGCAGCAGAAAGGCTACCGCCTGATCCTGGTGGTGCCGGACAAGATGAGCCGCGAGAAGATCTTCAACCTCAAGGCGATGGGCGCCGAGGTCGTGCTGACCCGCTCCGACGTGGCCAAGGGCCACCCCGAGTACTACCAGGACATGGCCGAGCGGATCGCCCGCGAAACGCCGGGCGCCTACTTCATCAACCAGTTCGGCAACCCCGACAACCCGGCCGCGCACATCGCCACCACGGGGCCGGAAATCCTCGAGCAGATGGACGGCAAGGTCGATGCGATCGTCGTCGGCTGCGGCTCGTCCGGCACGCTGAGCGGCCTGTCGAAGTTCTTCGCCGAGCACTCGCCGCAGACGGAACTCGTCCTGGCCGATCCGGTCGGCTCGATCCTCGCGCAGTACATCAACGAAGGCACGCTTTCGACCAAGTCCGCCAGCTGGATGGTCGAGGGCATCGGCGAGGATTTCCTGCCGAGCATCAGCGACTTTACCCGGGTGAAGAAAGCCTACGCGATCTCCGACAAGGAAAGCTTCCTCACCGCGCGCGAACTGCTGGCGAAGGAAGGCATCCTGGGCGGCTCGTCCACCGGCACGCTGGTGGCCGCGGCGCTGCGCTACTGCCGCGAGCAGAGCGCGCCGAAGCGCGTGGTGACCCTGGTCTGCGACACCGGCAACAAGTACCTGTCCAAGCTGTACAACGACTACTGGATGCTCGACAACGGCTTCATCGAACGCGAGCAGCACGGCGACCTGCGTGACCTGCTGCTGCGTCCGTTCGCCCAGCGCGACACCGTGGTGGTCGGCCCGAACGAACTGCTGATCACCGCCTACAACCGCATGAAGCTATACGACGTGTCCCAGCTGCCGGTGATGGACGGACGCAAGCTGGTCGGCATTGTCGACGAGTCCGACGTGCTGATCCACGTGCACGTCGACGGTGCGCGCTTCCGCGACCCGGTGTCGACCGCGATGATGACCAACCTGCAGATGCTCGACGTGCGCTCGCCGGTCGAATCGCTGTTGCCGGTATTCGAGCGCGGCCACGTGGCGATCGTGGTCGACGGCGACGACTTCCTCGGCCTGATCACCCGCATCGACCTGCTGAACTGGCTGCGCCGCAAGGTGGATTGAGCGGTTTGCCCGCCGCTGCGCCGTTCCGGTGCAGCAAAAATTCATGTGGCCCCGTCAAAATGGCCGTTCGTGCGAAGCCGGGGCTCCGCATCCATCAAAGGAAGTTCCGTCGATGTGTGGAATCGTTGCTGCCGTCGCCCAGCGGGATGTCGCGCCGCTGCTGATCGCCGGCCTGAAGGCGCTGGAATACCGCGGCTACGACTCGGCCGGCCTGGCCGTGCTGGACGGCGGCCAGGTCCGCCGCGTGCGCGCCAAGGGCAAGGTGCGCGAGATGGAGGCGCTGTACCTGGCCGACCCCTTGGCCGGCGGCACCGGCATCGCGCATACCCGCTGGGCCACGCACGGCGTGCCGAACGAGGCGAACGCGCACCCGCA
>NZ_JBEPSD010000007.1 GCF_040548735.1 Rhodanobacter soli
CGACCGATGCCATTGGTGCAGCTGTCGTAGGTGAAGGCCTGGGTCTGTCCGCCGGCAGTGACGCTGGTCATGCGGTTGAGGCCGTCGTAGCCGTATGTGGTCGAGGTGTTGTCGGCGCGGGACATGCTGCTACGCCGGCCGTAGCCGTCGTAGTTGTAGGTGGTGATGCCTGTATCCGGGCTCACCTGTTGCCAGAGTTGCCCCAGCCCGTCATAGCTATAGGTGGTGACCAGGCTGCGCGGATCGGTCACGCTGGCGATGTGGCCGCCGGCATCGTAGCTGAATTTCGTAACAACCTGACTCAATGCTGGCGATGAATGCACTGCGAACAAACCACCCAAAACCAATAGCCGCATCGCCTTGACATTGAGAACTGTAGTACGGCGGACGTTGACTGCCATGTGAGGCTCCTTCATTCGACTCAAGCGCGTCCATCCACAGAGTGGGAACTTGGCGACGGGATATCGCATTGCCGTGGCGAGCAACATCACTGATTGCCCGTGACTTCACCTACGAGAGTGCCGGTTGACGAGGAGACGTTGACGCCAGCGGCGTTAAAAAAGTCAACACGCAAGTGGTATTGGTGAGCATGATCCCCGTTGATATTGAAGGTCCCAGTCAGGTACATGGTCGATGGATTACCGCTTACAGAAACCGGAGAGCTAGCTCCGTTCGACGTAATGCTGCCAAGCGCATCCGTGTAACCAGAGGGCACGCCTGCATCCGTCCACGTGTACTGCACAGTCACCGCTCCGTAAGGAAGACCCCCACTCGCCAAAACGATGTGCGCATTTCCTGGTTTGGTGTGGAAAACCTCCCACGTGTTTCCGCCGGCAATATCAAAGCCGATACCTTCATTGCCAGAACCAGACGACAGAATATTCGTGCCCCAGTATGTCTGCCCGTTGATGGCAATGGGGGTGGGAATGGTCACGGTAACCGTGCCACCGGTTTGCGTACTGCAGCCGCTAATGTCACAGGCCGAGACTAAGTAGGAGTACGTACCGTCACCTTCACCACTGACTGTCCGACTGGTGGAGGTATTGTTCTGTATGAGAGTCCATCCCCCGCCATTAATCGACTGATACAGCGGATAGTTAGCGGCGTTCGACACCGCGTTCCAAGTGACGGTATAGCCGCCATTGTAATTGTACCTAGGCACGCTAATGGCGGGAGTTCCCGGGATTGGCGGCCATGCCACCACCATGGTGCCGGTATTGCTCCAAGGGCCACACCCAATCGCGTTGCAGGCCTGAACGCGATAACCATAGGTCGCGCTGGTCTTGCCGTTAACGCTCCAGCTCAGCGATGTGCTGTTCTGGATAGCGCTCCAACTTCCGCCGTTCACCTGCTCTTGCAAGTTGTACGTGCTGGTATTGGCCACACTCGTCCAGCTGACGGCGTAGTTACCGTTCGCACTGTTGCCTGGAACAGTCAAGTTGGGGGCATTCGTTGGCGCGGTGGGAATCACCACGTTGATCGTCCCTGTGGTGCTCCATGGGCTGCAGCCGGTGGCGTTGCAGGCTTTGACCTGATAGCCGTAAGTGTTGGTCGTTTTACCCGTGGGTGACCAGCTGATTGCCGAGGTGCTCTGAACCGTACTCCAGCCACCGCCCCCTACCCTTTCCTGCAATACGTAGTACGTCGCGCCGGTGATGCTGCTCCAGCTGACCGTATATGCGCCGCTCGTGCTGTCGCTAGGCACATTGATAGCAGGTGCGGTGGTCGGCATAGCCGGACTGGCGCCGCCGCTCTCTACGGTTTGCGTGAGGCGATCGAGATGATCGTAGGTATTCACCGTGCTGTGTCCTGCAGCGTCGGTGATCGTCAACACGTTGCCGTTGCCGTCATAGCCGTAGGTCAGCGTCTGGCCGTGTTGCCCCTGTTTCTGGTAAACCCGGCCAAGCGCATCGTAGAGCACGCTTTCGGACAGGCTCGTGACGCCCCCGCGCGTCACTACGTGGCTGGTCACATCCCCATTCGGGTCGTAGCCGAACGTTTCCGTCGAGGTGCCGTCCTTGTCGTTGTGGGTGATGGTCTGCACCCGCATCTCGGCATCACGATTCCAGGTGGTGATCTCGTTGTCCGGGGTGGTCAGCGTATAGAGCAGGCCGAAGCCGTCGTAGGTGTATTGCCAATTTGCCGCTGTGCCGTTCGGGTAAGTCGTCTTGGTCTGCTTGCGACCGCGTGCGTCGTAGACGTAGTCGGTGACGTCGCCGTTGGGGCCGACGACGTGCCCCGGTTCACCGAGGCCGTTGTAATTGCTGTAGCTCGTGGTCTGGCCCAAGCCGTTGGCTAGAGAGGCAAGGTTCCCGAGGGTGTCGTAGGTATAGACCTCGGTGTCGCTGCCACTCGGCGAGGGGTGAGTCACCGACATGGTGTGCACCATGCCGTTCGCGTACAGGGTGTAGTTGTAGGTTGTCGTCAGTGTCTGATTCGCGGTGCCATTGCCGGACAGGTTGGTCACCGCGACTGAGGCCAATCGGTTCTGGGCGTTGTAGGCGTAGGCGGTTTTCGACCAGCCTTCAACGGTGACGCTCAGTAGGCGGTTCAGCTGCTGGGTGGAATCCCAGACATAGTTGGTCGTGCGTGCCTGGGACGTTCCGGAGGCTTCGGTCTCCGTTTGCAGCTGGCCGTTAGTGGCGTAGCTATAGGTATGGACGTTGCCGTTATTGTCGACGGTTTGGGACAGGTTGCCATTGCTGTCGTAGGCGCGGGTGTGCTCGGTGGCACCGCAATCGGCCACGGCGTTATCGCTGGTCGACGTCAGCGCGAGGACCGCATCGCCATTGCTCGCTACGGTTGCGCCGTAGGTGTTGACCTGCGTATGTCCCAAGGCATTGGTCACGGTCACGGTGGGCGTGTTATTCGTCGTACCGTAGGTCAGGGACGTGGCTTGACTTCCGTCCGCATAGTAGGTGCCGTTCGCCGAACCGTAGCTACCATAGGCGCCGTTACTGGCGTAGGTGGTATAGGCATAGGGCACGCCGTTGTAGTCGACTTCGGTGAGTTTGTTATTGTTTGACGTACCTGCGTACTGATAAGCAATCGTCGTGGCGGGCGCGCCAGGGTACGTCACCGAGGCAAAGTTGTTATTGACACCCGTCAACGTGTACGTAAACACATGGCCAGCCGGATCGGTCACGGTCATGGTGTTGCTACTGGGAAATCGCTTGGTAATGCTTTGCCCATTGGTATGTGTGATTACCTGCGAACCATCGGCAGCGTAGCTGAACGTCCAGCCCACTCCGGAGGCATCCATGATCGACTGGATCGCGCCTAGGGCATGCACCACGCCATTGGCATCCGGCGCGTCACTGGTATAGACCTGAGTGGTGCCGTCTTCGTCCTGCAAGGTGTAGGTGCCGTTGGCATTGAGGACCAGGGTCGCCACGCCGCCGCTCTGCTCGACATAGATGGGAGCGCTTACTGAGGCAGTGTTGATGAATACGAGGTCCGAGCCATTGGGGCGTGTGATCATCACTTGCTTGCAGGCGGTGCCGTTCGTGGGATTGGTCAGGCAGGTGTCATCCAGCGCATAAGAGAAGGTGTCGGACCACGCTGCTTGAGCGGTTAAATGGTTGAAGTAATTCGAGGTATAAAACCGCTGGTATTGCAGCCCCATCTCGCCCGGCAACACGAAGTCCGTATAGGTCTCCACTTTAGCGCCGGTGCTCATCACGATGGGCTCACCAGCCTTGCCAGAGCAACCGCTGGGATCGCTGTTGGGCGTGGCCTTGCTGACCGGGACGTAACGCTCGCCCTGGCCAAAGTGTCGCGTGGCGGCACTGGTAATCGGCAGGCCGGCGATCGTTTGGGGACCGTCAACAGAACTCGGCGCACTATAACCACCAGTAACCGTCACACCGCTCGATGTAAAGGAAGCCGTGCTCGCGGTGACTTCACCTTGGGTGGTATAGGTGTAATACGTGCCCGACATAGTGATCGACTGGCCAGGCAATAGGACTGCGGATCTACCGGTATACCAATCGATTAGTTTTATGGGTGTCCCGGCGCCGTCCTCGGCACTCGCCATACCCGAGAGCGCAGTCAGAAGGGACGTCAGCAGAAATGCAGTACCAAGACGCGCTTTAGCGTGCAGCATGAATGGGTTCCCTCCCAGCAAGCGGAGTACGGAAAAAAGCAGGCGGAAAATCGAGAGACGTGAATGCGCTGTGTCCACGACGACGGGAGCGGGCGAATGAGATGAAGTTCGCTGCGCGAGAACGGTGTAGCGGGCCGGCGGGGTGGTGGGCGGCAGGCATCTTGCCGAAAGCATGAGCCATGGCAGCGACCGCCTCCATGGCGGGCTCGGGAATAGTGTTTTCGTTATGGCCAAGCCAGCACGTCCACCGACGTGCGGTGGCAGGCGCAGTACGCATCTCATCCCCAGTCTTCCCTGACATCTCTTTCCCCTGTCGCTGGATGACACACAGCGTTACGTGATACCCCAGATTTTATTCTGAGTGCACGAGAAGAGTCTCTGTCAATAAGTATGTTTTTGCGTTATGTGGATTCGCAGATATTTACGTCATTGCTGCTTCAAAACGACCGGGAATTTCTTGCTCGTTCAGTGGCATCGCGAATTTAAAAGAGCGAAATAGGAATGGGCAGATTGGGCTTCACGGTGCCGCACATCGCGAGCGACCAAGAGCCAGTGCCATCGTTCAAGAGCCATGACCAATTTCGCTACTTTGGAGTTCTTCCGGCCTTCGCCGGGAAAATGGCGGTGGGAACGATTTTTTGTGGTTCCCAGCCGCAAACCGGTATCCGGAGCAGGTGACTAGCCCACCTGCAGGCCTATTGGTGCGGCAACTTCAGCTGCAGTGATGCAGATCTGGCCAGCACAGTGTGCATCATGGACAGCACAGCAGTGGGCCTTTGTCGGGCTGTACCTAGCCACGCGTCGATCCGAATCCTGTACCGTCGTCGATCAGCTTGATGTGCCCTGATCGATAACGGACAGGTGGCGAGAGAACAGGGCCACTGTGCAGCCTGGAATCGGCCCCGTCGGCGGTTCCGCCTGCCTTCCGTGCCGGCTGGCTTAGGCTTGGCAGCTGGTCGGATCGAGCCAGACTCCGGCTGCAGGCTGATTGTGCCGCTATCAGAACCAGATCTTCGACTACATCGAGGGCTTCTACAACCACCAGCGGCTACACAGCAGCTTGGACTATCACTCGCCCGAAGTGTTTGAGAGCATGGCACGAGTGATTAATTAAGCCGTCCGAGAAATCGTGGTGATCCAGTCCACCCTAACTTCGCCCTTTTGCTCGCCACTCTTCATATTTCCGTGCAAGTAAAATGACAAGTGGCGTACCAAATGAAACGGAAACAAGTTGCACGAATGAACCAAAAAATGGATAAATTAATAAAAAGAAAATCATGAACCAAACAATCATAAAGCTAAAATGTATAAATCTCATATAAATAATTCCAATTTAATAACTGTCTTGGCATGACCACCGTGCCGCCGAGCGTGAGCGACACCCTGACACCACGTCCGCGGTATAGGTGTAGTTGGCCTAGATGCCGCCCGGGTGGTTCACGGTGGTGACGTGGCCCACGGAGTCGCAGCTGTAACCCAGGGCATAGGTCGTGCTGCCGAGGGTGAAGCCACGCCCGCGATCCAGATTTCCGGCGCGTAGCTGTAGGACGCGGCCGATGGCATCGCTGTCCGAGCACAGGCAACCGATACCGTTCGTGCAGCTGTCGTAGATGGAGCAGAGGCAATACGAGATTTGACCATCGGCTTTTACGAATGGGGTACCCTCATCCAAAAATGACGATAAATGGCCACGACAAAGCAATAATAATTAAAATATCAAGCATAATTGCTTGGAGCCATAAAATAATGCTCCAGCGATAATTATTTTGTCGAAACCAATAACATAATAAAAAAATTACCCATGGAATTAGAATAAAAGGCCCAGCTATCGCAAATCCAGCAACAGGATGCTTTATTATAATTAGCAAGATAAATAAAACCATGCCAGCCAACATTACTACAAATATTGCGCGACGATAAACCAGCAATTTATTCGCGTATTTTGCATAAGCTTTAGGAGTCATTAGAAATCCAAAGAAAATATAACAATACTATTAGCTTGGCTTCCATGTTGAGGCTGGCGCGAAACTATTCAGCAATTAGTTCCTTGTCGTCAATGGCGGCACGAATTACACGCCACCCATTTTCTTTTTGAACAAACAGATCAATCCTATCTATCCCTTTGCTTCCAAATACAAAAACAGCAAAATGTGCCTGCCGCAAAGATCCCGAGTCAGATATCCCATACCTACTGGGATCAGGGTAAATATGTTTTATTTTTCCAACTTCAGCACTGATCACGGAGCTTTTTTTAATCCAAATTATTGATGCTTGATAGGGAGCGCACCGAGTGATATATGTCCACAAGGAAAAATATCCCGCCAAAGCCAAAAAAATTATGGCAGGCAGCAACTTCTTATCTAGAAAAATTTTTCCCATATAGTTAGAAGTAGTGAGTTAATACGACACCTGCAGAAACGCCTAACTCCCCTCCTTCGCCCGGCTTAGAAAGAGAAGCTCCGTAGCCACTATGGCTATATGTATGCGAATTTCCATTCTTATCCACATTTATACCACCTTCTGCAGAGGCCTCTGCTCCCATGCCGTCATAAGAAGCCTCGGCTTGAGCAAACAACCCTATTGCATTTGAACCTGATTTTGCGCATGGATCAGTTTCTTTATTCTTTGCTGGTGCGGTAGGTTCCACCGAAGCCCCACCCCCAAAACCTACACCTCCAGAAAATGATATTGATGCAATGCTCCAACCAGTTCCAGAGAGTGCTATCGAGCCTCCAAAAAAATCATAGAATGAAATTGAGCCGCCCCATAATCCATACGGATCAATGTAACCCAACGGGTTGCTATCCACATAGGCATAGGTATTGATACCACCACCAAGTCCGATCGGATCACTCTCCAGATACCGCCCCAGCTCCGACTTGTAATCCCGGAACCCATTGTT
>NZ_JBEPSD010000008.1 GCF_040548735.1 Rhodanobacter soli
GCGCTGGGGACGCTCGCTGTCAACAGCACAGGAACCACCAGCTTCAACGCGGCGGTGCAGGCAGCGAGCCTGACCACGAATGTCGGCGGCAGCACCGTGTTGGGTGGTGTCGTCACCACCGCCGGCACGCAAACCTACGGCGACGCGATGACCCTGGGCGCCAATGCAACGCTGACCGGAACGACGGTCAGCCTGGCGGCCGTGACCGGGGCTGGAAACAACCTGACGGTGACCGGCAATGCGGTACTGGCCGGACCGGTGTCGGGCGTGAACGCGCTGCAGGTCAGCGGCACGACGAACCTCAATACCGCCAGTGTGAGCACCAGCGGCAGCCAGACCTACAGCGGCGCGGTGACGCTGGGCGTCAACTCGACGCTGGCAAGCAGCGGCATCGGTGCCATCGGCTTCGGTTCCAAGGTTGATGGCGCGCATGCACTGACGGTAAACACGGGTGGTACCACCAGTTTCGGCGATGCGGTCGGCGGCACGACGGCGCTGACCAGCCTGACCACGGATACCGGCGGCAGCACCATGTTGGGCGGCAACGTCACCACCAGCGGGGCACAGGCCTACAACGACGTGGTGACGTTGGGCGCCGATGCCACGCTGGCCACGACGGACAGCAACGTCACCTTCGGCAGCACGGTGGACAACGTCAGCGTCACGGCGCGGAAGCTGACGGTGAGCGCTGGAAGCGGTGCGGTGACGTTCGGCGGCGCGCTGGGTGGTGGCCTCAACGGCGCACTTTCCGGCCTGTCCGTGACGACGACGGCGGCGGCTGGCATCACGCAAGGTGGTGCGTTCAAGGTCGCCGGGACATCGAGCTTCAATGCAGGAGCGAACGCGATCACGCTGACCAATGCCGGCAATGTCTTTACCGGTGCGGTGAGCCTGGCCGGCGGCAACGTGAGCCTGGTGAACAGCACGGCGACGATCCTGGGCACGACGACGGCTACCGGCACTCTGGACGTGGGCAGCAACGGTGCCCTGAGCCAGAACGGTGCATTGACGGTGGCGGGCGCGGCCACGTTCACCCAGAACAGCATCGCGCCAGGAACCACGCAAGACATCAACCTGGGCAGCCAGAACAACAGTTTGCTGGGGGGAGTGACGTTTGCCGCCGGCATCGGCGCGGGGGTCAACAACCTGTCGCTGAAGAACACGGTCGCCAGTCCCGGCGCCCTGACGCTACCGGCCAACGTGGCCGGCATCCTGACGTTGAACTACTCCAATGCCGCGGCCACCCTGACGGTGCCGCTGGCAGGCGTAACGATTGGCGGGCTGGATCTGACGGCCGGCGGCGGCATCGTGATCGACGGCAACGTGAGCACCAGCGGTGCGCAGGCCTATCACAGCGCGGTGACGCTGGGTGCCGACACGGTCCTCGCCAGCTCGGGCAGCGGCAACATCGGTTTCGACTCGACCGTCAATGGTGCGTACGCGCTGACGGTGAACACCGGTGGCACCACCAGCTTCGGTGGTGCGGTCGGCGGCACGACAGTACTGACCAGTCTGACCACGGATACCGGCGGAAGCACCATGCTGGGCGGCAACGTCGCTACCAGCGGTGCGCAGGCCTACAACGATGCGGTGGCGCTAGGCGCCGACATGACACTTGCGACCGTCAACGGCGCAGTGTCCTTCGGCAGCACGGTGGACAACGCCACGGCGACCAAGCGGGCGCTCACCGTCAACGCCGGCACCGGCGCGGTGACGTTCACTGGTGCGCTTGGCAATGGCGCCAACGGTGCCCTCACCAGTCTGGTTACCCATAGCGGAACCTTCAATGCCAACGCATTGAACATCGGCAGCGGCGGACTTGCGGTGACCACCACGGCGGGTGGCATCGCGCAAGGTGGCGCCTTCACGGTGGCCGGCGCATCGAGTTTCAACGCAGGCAGCGGCACGATCACGCTGACCGATGCGGGCAACGACTTCACCGGTGCGGTGAGCCTGAGCAACAGCGGCGCGAACGACGTGGCGGTCAGCGATGCGGGCGCACTGGTGCTGGGGGCATCGACGATCGGCAGCGGGGCGCTGACCCTGACGGCGACCGGGATCAGCCAGACCGGCGCCATCGTGCAGGCGGCCGGTGGCGGGGCGGTGACGCTCGATGCCGGTGCGGGCGACCTGACCCTGACCAATGTGGGCAACGACTTCACCGGGCCGGTCACGGCCAGCGGCCAGGCGATTCGGATCACCGACGCCACGGCGCTCGACATGGTCGGGTTCACGAGTGCGTCGAACAAGGACGTGTCGCTGGTGGCCAGCGGCCAGCTCACGCTGGCGCCGACGATCACCGCCATCGACACCGGGAGCGGCAATCTCACCCTGTCCTCGGGCACGAGCCTGACGACCCAGGGCGATCTCAGCGGCAACAACGTCACGCTGACCGGCACCAGCGGCTTGACGTTGAATAACTTCATCAATGCCTCGGGCACGTTGACCCTGGCGAGCAGCACGGGCGGCATCTCACAGACAGCCGGCGGTATCACTGCCGGCAGCACCAGCAGCATCTCCGGCGGTGGCGGTGCGGTAAGCCTGGCTTCGGCCGGCAACGACTTCGCCGGCACCGTGACGGCCAGCGGCGGCAGCATCACGCTGACCGACATGAATGCATTGACGGCGGACTTGACGACAGTCGGCGACGCCGTTCTCACGGCGGGTAGCAATCTTGCGGTCAGCGGATCGAGCAACAACCTGACCACGAATGCCGCTGCGACCAGTTTTGGCGCGACGACGGTGGGCGGCAACCTGTCGACGACGGCAGCGGGTGCCATCAGTCAGACCGGTGCCCTCAGCGTGACGGGGAGCAGCAGTCTTGGTGCGGGCGCCAACGCGATCACGCTGACCGACGCGGGCAACAACTTCACCGGCGCGGTGGGCTTAAGCAACAGCGGCGCGAACAACGTGTCGATCCGGGACGCCAATGGGCTGATCCTGGGCAACGTCAGTGTCGGCACGGGAACGCTGGGCGTGCAGGCGGTGGGCATCACGCAGGCGGCGGGCACGGCCATCGTGCAGTCGGCAGCGGCCGGTGCGGCGAGCCTCAACAGCGGTGGCGGCGCGATCACGCTGGCGAACAGCGGCAACGACTTCACCGGTGCGGTGAATCTGACCGGCGGTACCACGCAGATCACCGATGCGAACGCGTTGACACTGGGCACGTTGGCTACGGGGGCGCTGACGGCCATCAGCACAGGTGCACTGAACCTGGGCAGCGGCACGGTGGGTGGCAACCTGGCGGCGACCAGCAACAACGGCGCGATCAGCCAGAGCGGCGCATTGGCCGTGTCCGGCAGTAGCACGCTCAATGCAGGCAGCGG
>NZ_JBEPSD010000009.1 GCF_040548735.1 Rhodanobacter soli
CGCAACATGACGCCATGGTCGGCCATGTCGCCCATGCCGGCGGCGCCGTCGGCGAACACGATCAGGCGGCCGCCGCGGGCGCGCACTTCCTGCAGGTTGGATTTCAGCTTGTCCAGCAGCGGGCCGTTCGGCGCCACCGCAATCACCGGCATCTTCTCGTCGACCAGGGCCAGCGGGCCGTGCTTGAGTTCGCCGGCCGGGTACGCCTCGGCGTGGATGTAGGAGATCTCCTTGAGCTTCAGCGCGCCTTCCAGCGCCACCGGGTACTGCGCGCCGCGGCCGAGGAACAGCGCGTGCTGGCGCTGGATGAATTCGCCGGCCAGTTCAATGATCGCCGGCTCCAGCTGCAAGGCGTCCTCGATCGCGCGCGGCAGGTGCTGCAGCTCGGCGCATAGCGCCACGTAACGGTCGGAGTCGAGGCCGTTGCGGCGGGCCAGCTCCAGCGCGAGCAGGGCGAGCCCGGCGAGCTGGGTGGTGAACGCCTTGGTCGAGGCCACGCCGATTTCCGGGCCGGCGCGCGTCATCAGTTTCAGGTCCGCCTCGCGCACCAGCGAGGACTCGGGCGAATTGCAGATCACCAGGGTGCCGAGGTAGCCGCGGCGGCGCGATTCGCGCAGCGCGGCCAGGGTGTCGGCGGTTTCGCCGGACTGCGAGATCGCCACGAACAAGGTGCCGGCCGGCACCACGGTCTCGCGGTAGCGGTACTCGCTGGCCACTTCCACGCTGACCGGCAACCGCGCCAACTCCTCGATCCAGTACTTGGCAACCAAGCCGGCGTGGTAGCTGGTGCCGCAGGCGATGATGTGCAGGCCGCGGGTGGCCTGCAGCAGCGCGTCGCTGTCGACGCCGAAGGTGTTCGGCAGCACGCCGTGCGGACCCAGGCGCGCCTCCAGCGTGCTGGCCACCGCGTGCGGCTGCTCGAAGATTTCCTTCTGCATGTAGTGGCGGTATTCGCCGCGCTCGACCGCGTCGGTGGACAGCTCGCTCTCGTGCACCGCCCGCTCCACCGGATGGCCGTCGAGGCCGAACACCTGCACGCCGTCGCGGGTGATCTCGACCACGTCGCCTTCGTCGAGGTACAGCATCCGGTGGGTGACCTGGATCAGCGCCTGCGCATCGGAACCGAGGAAGTTCTCGCCGATGCCGAGGCCGACCAGCAGCGGCGCGCCGCGGCGCGCCCCGACCACGCGGCCGGGCTCGTCGCGGCTGAGCACCGCGATCGCGTAGGCGCCTTCCAGTTCGCGCACGGTGGCCAGCACCGCCTCGCGCAGGCCCAGGCCCTGGTCGAGGTGGCGGTCGATCAGCGCGGCCATCACCTCGGTATCGGTCTCGGAGGTGAACGCGTGGCCGCCCGCCTGCAGCTCGGCACGCAGGCTGGCATGGTTCTCGATGATGCCGTTGTGCACGATGGCCACGCGGCCGGCGAGGTGCGGGTGCGCGTTCGCCTCGTTCGGCACGCCGTGCGTGGCCCAGCGGGTATGCGCGATGCCGGTGCCGCCGGCCAAGGGGTCGGCCAGGTACAG
>NZ_JBEPSD010000010.1 GCF_040548735.1 Rhodanobacter soli
TCGCGGGGCGCGGCTTCACCCTCGGCAGCACGACCTACGCCCTGGGTTACAGCCACGACGCGATGGGCCACGTCACCACCGTGAACTACCCGGACGGCAACCAGGCCAACTACACCTATACCGATGGCGTGGTATCAGGGGTGTCGCTCACGATGGGCGGCACCACGATCAACGGCGCCACCGCCATCACGTATCGGCCCGGGGATCGAGCGATGGCGGGATGGACGTCCAGCAATGGCCTGGTCAATACCTTGAGTTACGACACCGATGGGCGGCTGACGGGGATCAGTGTGCCTGGCAAGCAAAGTCTCGGCTTCACCTACGACGATGCCGATCGCATCACCCAGATCGCCAACGGCATCGATGGCAGCCTGACCCAGAACTTCGGCTATGACGCCATGTCGCGGCTGGTCTCGGTGTATTCCGGAGCCGACAATGAGAGCTTCCAGTACGACGCCAACGGCAACCGCCTCGCGCAGACGGGTACGATCGATACGGTCAGCGCCAGCAGCAACCGCCTGGTCAGTTCCGGCAACACGCAGTACGGCTACGATGCGATGGGCAATACCACGACGGTCAATGCCACACCGACCTACCACTACGACGCCTTCAACCGGATGGACAGCGCGGGCGGCATGGCCTACTACGTCAACCCCGAAGGGCAGCGGCTGCGCAAGACGGGCACGGCGGGGACGACCTGGTTCGCCCCGGCCCAGGGTGGCAGCCTGCTGGCGGAAAACCCGAGTGGCGCCTGGGTCGACTATGTCTGGCTCAACGGCCGGCTGATCGGGCGCATGGCAGGCGGCCAGGTCTATGCCATCCACGACGATCAGGTGGGGCGTCCTGAGGCGGTGACGGATGCGAGCCAGAATGTCGTGTGGCGGGCGCAGAACTTCGCGTTCACGCAGAACGTCATC
Source organism: Rhodanobacter soli (assembly GCF_040548735.1). Lineage (NCBI taxonomy): Bacteria > Pseudomonadati > Pseudomonadota > Gammaproteobacteria > Lysobacterales > Rhodanobacteraceae > Rhodanobacter > Rhodanobacter soli. The sequence goes on from NZ_JBEPSD010000010.1 coordinate 918, forward strand.
GTCGCCAACGTGACCTTTAACCTGGGCTTTCCGGGGCAGTACTACGATGCAGAGACGGCGGCTTGGAACAATGGGTTCCGGGATTACAAGTCGGAGCTGGGGCGGTATCTGGAGAGTGATCCGATCGGACTTGGTGGTGGTATCAATACCTATGCCTATGT